>JBAXES010000149.1:0-8270 GCA_037140315.1 Chloroflexales bacterium | reverse complement strand
ACGCGGGTTTTTAGGGCGGCAGCCCTAACGTTGATGCGTATGGGGCGCAGCCCCAGGGACGGTGTACGAACCCTGGTCGTGCCACGCTAGGCCTTGACTCCGCGCCGTCGGAGCGGTACACTATTGATTGACCAGTCAATCAATAGTGTACGGAGGCGTCTATGCCGCCGCGTGACGAGCAGGACTATGAAGATCGCCGCCAGCAGATCATCGACGGAGCGCTAGAGGTGTTTGCGGCGAAGGGCTTCGACAACGCATCGAACAAAGACATCGCCGAGGCGGCCAAGATCGGCTCGCCGGGGCTGATCTACCACTACTTTAAAGACAAGGTCGACCTGCTGCACCAGGTGATCCAGCATCGCATGGCGCTGATTGCGATCATGGACACGGCCGAAGCGATGATGGACAAGCCGCCGGAGCAGGCCCTGCCCGAGCTGGCGGAGAAACTGCTGGGCGCACTCCGCCAGTGGCCGACGCTGGCGATCGCCAGAGTGGTGATCGCCGAGTCGCTGCGCAACAAGCGGGTGGCCGGCATGGTGAGCGATGTAGGCCCGGGGCGCGGGCTGCGGATCATAGCCTCCTACCTAGAGCGGCAGATGGACACCGGTCGGCTGCGCCGCATGAACCCGCACGTCGCCGCGCGCATGCTGACCGGCCCGATCATCGCCTACGCCCTCACGAACTATATCTTCGAGCAGCCCGAGATCCAGAGCGTGCCCCCCGAGGAGATGGCCCGGCAGACGATCGAGGGATTCCTGCGCGCGATGGCGCCGGAGTGAGGGCGCAGCAGCGCAGCGCTGCTGCGCCCTCACATATCAGCCGCGCAGGCGATCAGCCAGCCCGCTGTAGCGATCCTGCACCTCGTGGTTGGCCACCGCCCGCGTCACGGCCCGCCGGTCCCCGGCGATCACGGCCAGCTGACGCGCCCGCGTGATGGCGGTGTAGAGCAGGTTGCGCTGGAGCAGGGCGTAGTGCTGCATCAGCATGGGCAGCACAATCGCGGGGTACTCGCCGCCCTGGCTCTTGTGGACGCTCAGGGCGTAGGCAAGGGCTAGCTCATCGAGGATGGCGAAGTCGTAGGGCACCGTCCGGCCGTCCTCGAACTGCACGTGCAGCAGCTCCTCGGCGTAGTCAATCGCGGCGACCACCCCCACGTCGCCGTTGTACACATCCAGGTCGTAGTTGTTACGCTGCTGGATCACCCGGTCGCCGGTGCGGAAGAGGTTCAGGCCGAAGCGCTTCTCGAGCTTGCCGGGGGCCGCCGGATTGAGGGCGGCCTGGAGCAGCTGGTTGAGCTGGAGCACGCCGGCCGGCCCCTTGTGGGTCGGCGAGAGCACCTGAATGTCGCGGCGCGGATCGAGGCCGAAGCGACGCGGGATGCGCTCGGCCACCAGCTCGACCACCAGCTGGGCGCAGCGCTCGGGTTCGGCGGCGGCGAAGAAGAAGAAGTCGTCGTGCCCGACCAGCTCGGGCGGCTCGCCGAGGTTGATCCGCCGGGCGTTGTGGGCGATCCCGCTGCCGGCGGCCTGGCGGAAGATCTCGCTGAGGTGGACGCTGGGCACCGCCCCGCTATCGAGCAGGTCGCGCAGCACACGCCCCGGGCCGACACTGGGCAGCTGGTCGGCGTCGCCGACGAGCAGCAGGTGGGCCTGGGGCGGCAGAGCCTTGAGCAGGTGGTTGGCCAGGAGCACGTCGAGCATGCTCACCTCATCGATCACCAGCAGGTCACACTCCAGGGGCCAGTCGGCGTTGCGGCGGAACTGGCCCGCCCCGCCGGGGGCGTACTCCAGCAGGCGGTGGATGGTGCGGGCCGGCGCGCCGGTGGCCTCGGCGAGGCGCTTGGCGGCGCGACCGGTGGGCGAGGCCAGCAGGCAGCGGTAGCCTCGCGCAGCGAGCAGGGTCGTCACCGTGCGCAGGGTCATCGTCTTGCCGGTGCCGGGGCCGCCGGTGAGCACGCTGACCTTGGAGGTGAGGGCCATGCGCACGGCGTCCTGCTGGCGCGCGCTGAGGGCAATCTCGCGCCGCTCGGCGAGGTGGGCGAAGACCTGATCCCAGCGGGCCTGGGCGTAGAACCCGGCGATCGTCGAGGGCGCGCGGGCCTGGCGGGCGATCGCGGCGGCCACGCCGGTCTCGGCTCTGGCGAGGGCCTTGAGGTAGACGGGGTCTGGCGGACGGGGTCCGGCGACCGGCTGCCGATCCGGGCGCTCGATATCCCCGGCAATCTCAGGATCATTGAGGGCTGCTTCAACCAGATCGGACTCCACGTTGAGCATGCCTGCGGCCCGCCGAATAAGCTCGGCAGCTGGAAGGTAGCAGTGGCCGTCATCGGTGGCCTGGCCGAGGGTGTGGCGCAGGCCGGCGCCGATGCGCTGCGGGTCGTCGGGGGCCACGCCGAGGCCGGCGGCGATCGAGTCGGCGGTGAGGAACCCGATGCCGTAGACCTCATCGGCCAGCCGGTAGGGCGTGTCGCGCACCACGCCCATCGCGGCGTCGCCGTACTGCTTGTAGATGCGGATCGCCAGGCCGGTGGGCAGCCCAAGATCCTGGAGGAAGATCATCACCTCCTTGATATGCTGCTGGGCGCGCCAGGCGGCCTTGATCACCTCGGCCTTGCGCCGGCCCAGGCCGGGCACCTCCACCAGCCGGTCGGGCTCGCGGTCAAGCACATCGAGGGTGTACTTGCCAAAGGTCTCGGTGATCTTCTTGGCGGTGGAGGGGCCGACGCCCTTGATCAGGCCGCTGCCGAGGTAGCGGCGCATGCCGTCGATGGTGGCCGGCATCAGCGTGCGGTAGCCGCTCACCAGAAACTGGCGGCCGTGCTCGCGGTGCTCCTGCCACTCGCCCTCAAGGGCCAGGGTCTCGCCGGGGCGCACGCCGATCAGCTTGCCGACGATGGTGACGAGGTAGGCCTTGCCGCTGGGGGTCAGGCGGGCCACCAGGTAGCCATCCTCGTCGCTCTGGTAGGTGATCCGTTCGAGGGTGCCCTCTAGTAGCATTGTAGATCGCAGCTCGCTGATCGCGGGTTGGCGCTGCGGTGAAGTATACCCTACTCTCGTGGGGCCTCGCCCTGTGGTATGATAATGCCATGAGCACCGCGATGATCACACCGCAGATCCCCGATGAGGCCGTGGCCGTGCCGCCGCTGCCGGGCTGGCTTGCGCCTGCGGCCCTCACCGTGACGGTGATCGCCGGCTTTGTCATCTGGGCGCTCTGGACTACCATCGACCCCACAGCGGCCCTGGCCGACCCCAGCTGGATCTTCCTCTGCCACTAGTACTCCGTCCATCTTTATGTGATGGATAATAAAGAGGTTTTTTGTGGAGAGGGACAAGCCCTCTCCACGCATCTCCCAGCCCATCAATGGTGGGCGATCCTTCGGGGAGGGACAAGCCCTCCCCGGGCCCCTCCCAATGGCGAACCGCAGTATCATGAGGAGCGCAGCAATGACTGGGACGACCACCTTCGCTGGCCTGCGCGACCAGCAGTACATTAGCCTGACCACCTACCGCAAAAGCGGAGAGGCGATCGCCACCCCGGTGTGGTTCGCCCTCGACGGCGAGCGTATGTATATCGTCACCCCGGCGGACTCGGGCAAGGTGAAGCGCATCCGCAACAACGGGCGCGTGTCGCTGGCGCCGAGCGATGGGCGGGGCAAGCTGAAGGGGCCAGCCATGTCGGCGCTGGCCGCGCTGACCGATCAGGCCGAGGGTGGGGCTGGCGACCGGGCGCTCAAGGCGAAGTACGGGTGGATGTACGGTGCCTTCAACATCCTCTGGCGCTTCCGCAAGATCAAGGCGGTGTTCCTGGAGGTGCGGCCGGCGTAAGGGAACAGGGAACAGGGAACAGCTCCAAAGCTGTTCCCTGTTCCCTGTTCCCTGTTCCCTTACACAGACTGCTTGCTCTCGGCGAGCAGCTGGCGCAGCACGTACTGCAGGATGCCACCGTGGATGTAGTACTGGATCTCCTGGGGCGTGTCGATGCGCACCAGGGCCTTGAACTCGACCGAGCCCGCGCGCACGGTCAGCTCGCGGCCCCCGGCGAAGCCCGAGGCGATCGCGTCGGCCAGCCCGACGATGTCGAAGGTCTCGGTGCCGGTGAGCCCGAGGCGCTCGGCGCTCTGGCCGGCGGGGAACTGGAGCGGCAGGATGCCCATGCCCACCAGGTTTGAGCGGTGGATGCGCTCGAAGCTCTCAGCGATCACGACCTTAACGCCCTGGAGGTACGGCCCCTTGGCCGCCCAGTCGCGCGAGGAGCCGTTGCCGTAGGCCGCGCCGGCCAGGATCACCAGCGGCGTGCCGTCGGCCTTATACTTCATGGCCGCGTCGTAGAGCGACATCACCTCGCCGGTGGGCAGGTAGGGCGCGAAGCCGCCCTCGGTGCCGGGGGCCAGCTTGTTGCGCAGGCGCACGTTGGCGAAGGTGCCGCGCACCATGATCTCGTCGTTGCCGCGGCGCGAGCCGTAGCTGTTGAAGTCCTTGGTCTCCACGCCGCGCGCGATCAGGTACTTGCCGGCGGGTGAGCTGGCCTTGATGCTACCGGCCGGGCTGATGTGGTCGGTGGTGATGCTGTCGCCCAGCACGGCCAAGACACGGGCGCCCGTAATCTCAGCTACACGCGTCGGCGGCTCCTCGGCCATCGCATCGAAGTAGGGCGGCCGGCGCACGTAGGTGCTCTGGGCCTCCCAGGTGAAGCGGTCGCCCTCGGGGATGGCGATCCCCTGCCACAGCTCGTCGCCGTCAAAGACGGTGGCATAGCTGCGCTGATACATGTCCGACTGGATGGCGGCGGCGATCGTGTCACGCACCTCCTCCTGACTCGGCCAGATATCGCGCAGGTAGACCGGGCTGCCGTCCGCGCCCACACCCAGCGGGTCGTTGACCAGGTCGGTATCGATCCGCCCGGCCAGGGCGTAGGCCACCACCAGCGGCGGCGACATCAGGTAGTTGGCCTTCACGTCCTGCTGGACGCGGCCCTCGAAGTTACGGTTGCCCGACAGCACCGAGGCGGCCACAAGGTTGCCCTGCTCGATCGCCGCGCTGATCTCAACCGGCAGCGGGCCGGAGTTGCCGATGCAGGTGGTGCAGCCGTAGCCCACGGTGTTGAAGCGCAGCTTGTCGAGGTAGGGCGTCAGGCCGGCCTTGTCGAAATACTCAGTGACCACCTTCGATCCAGGGGCCAGGCTGGGCTTCACCCAGGGCTTGGTGCTCAGGCCCTTCTCGACGGCCTTCTTGGCCAGCAGGCCGGCAGCCAGCATCACCGAGGGGTTGGAGGTATTGGTGCAGCTGGTGATCGCGGCGATCACCACCGAGCCGTGGTGCAGCGTGTAGTCGGCGTCGGCCACGGCCACCGCGCTGGCCTCCAGGTCGGCGATCGGCGTGGGCGCGCCGGGGTTGAGGATCTGCGGCACCGCGTCCTGGAAGGTCTGTTTGACGTTGCCCAGGGCCACGCGACCCTCGGGGCGCTTCGGGCCGGCCACGCTCGGCTCGACCGTAGAGAGATCCAGCGCCAGGGTGTCGGTGTACTCGGCCTCGGGGGTGCTCGCGTCGTGGAAGAGGCCCTGGGCCTTCATGTAGGCCTCGACCAGGGCCACGCGCTCGGCGGGGCGACCGGAGAACTCCAGGTAGCGCAGCGTCTCGGCGTCCACCGGGAAGATTCCGCAGGTCGCGCCGTACTCGGGGGCCATATTCGCGATCGTCGCCCGGTCGGCCAGGGGCAGGGCGGCCAGGCCGGGGCCGAAGAACTCGACGAACTTGCCGACCACACCCTTCTTGCGCAGCATCTGGGTTACGGTCAGCACCAGGTCGGTGGCAGTGGCGCCCTCGGGCAGCGAGCCGGTGAGCTTGAATCCGACCACCTGCGGGATGAGCATCGAGACCGGCTCGCCGAGCATGGCCGCCTCAGCCTCAATGCCGCCCACGCCCCAGCCGAGCACGCCCAGGCCATTGATCATGGTCGTGTGGCTGTCGGTGCCCACCAGGGTGTCGGGGTAGGCCTGGGCCGGGCCGGTGGCGCGCGAGTTCTCGTCGGAGGTGAAGACCACGCGGGCCAGGTACTCCAGGTTCACCTGGTGGACGATGCCGTTGCCGGGGGGGACGACCTTAAAGTTCTGGAAGGCGGTCTGGCCCCAGCGCAGAAAGGCGTAGCGCTCCTGGTTGCGCTCAAACTCCAGGTCGATATTGGTCTGAAGAGCGGTCGCCGAGCCGTAGGCGTCCACCTGCACCGAGTGGTCGATCACCAGCTCGACCGGCTGGAGCGGGTTGATCAGGCCGGGGTCGCCGCCCATCGCGGCCATCGCGTCGCGCATGGCGGCCAGGTCGACCACGCAGGGCACGCCGGTGAAGTCCTGCAAGATGACGCGGGCGGGGGTGAAGGCGACCTCTTTATCCGGCTCGGCCTGTGGCTGCCAGCTCGCCAGGGCCAGCACATCCTCGGCCGTGACGGTGCGCCCGTTCTCGGTGCGCAGCAGGTTCTCAAGCAGGATACGCAGCGAGAAGGGCAGACGACCAAGGTTAACCCCGTGCGGCGTCAGGGCGTCGAGGCGATAGATCTCGTACTCGTGATCGCCGACGTGGAGGGTTGATCGTGCGCCAAAGCTGTTGGTCATGTATGTCTCCTCTGACATAGCCATATGGAGTAGGTGAATGGTAGCGCCGATTATAGCACGGACAGATACAGGGAATCGGTGCAAGTTATTGACAATTCTTTTGGCGCAGTGTATACTGTCGGAAACCGTTTTACTATCATGGTATACGCTCGATGAAGAGGCGCGCAGGTGGCTTGCGCACGGTGACGCTGGGGGCTTTCCTGATGCCTTCATTTAAGGCTACTCAGTAAGGCATTACCGCACAGTGCCCATTGCTGACACCGCCATCGCCCACGCCAGAAACGCTTTACAGTTTTTGCAGGGGTGCGGCACCAGCGACAGGGGTAACTTCCCTATGCCGACGATCGACGACATCGCCCGGATCGCCCAGGTCTCGCCGGCCACCGTCTCGAAGGTGATGAACAAGCGGCCCTACGTCAGCGCGGAGACGCGGGCGCGGGTCGAGCGGATCATCGCGGAGACGGGGTTCGTGCCCAGCCAGCGGGCACGCGGGCTGAGCAAGCGGCGCTCGGCGATCCTGGGCCTGCTCATCCCCTACACATCAGACCAGCTCTTCCTCGACCCGCACCTGCTGGAGCTGATGCGGGGGATCGAGGCGGTGGCCAACGAGCACGACTACAACCTGCTGCTCTCGACGGCCCGCGAGGCGATCGACGCGGCGAGCGCCTGCGTGCGCATGCTGCGCAGCGACATGATCGACGGCGCGATCATCGTCGAGACGAGCGACGTGCAGCCCTTCGCCGAGGCCCTGGCTGCCGAGCGCTCGCCCTGGGTGGTGGTGGGCTACGCCCAGCGGAGCGCCACCCCGGCCGTCCACGCCGACGACTACGGCGGGGCACTGGCGGCCACGCGCCACCTGATCGGGCTGGGCCACCGGCGCATCGGCGTGATCAGCAGCGTGTGGCGGCCCTTCGCCATCGAGGAGCGCGAGCGCGGCATCCGCGACGCCATGGCCGAGGCCGGGCTCTGCCTCGACCCAAGCCTGCTGGCCCTGGGCGACTTCTCGATCGAGAGCGGCGCGCGCGCCGGCCGCGAGCTCCTGGGCGCCGCCGAGCCGCCGACCGCGATCTTCGCCCTCAACGACCGCATGGCCCTCGGGCTGATCCGCGCGGCCACGCTCAGCGGCGTCTACGTCCCCGCCGACCTCTCGGTGGTCGGGTTCGACGATATCTCCCTGGCGACCCTGCTCACGCCGGCCCTGACCACCGTGAGCCAGCCCGGCTTTACCCTCGGTAAGGCCGCCGCCAGCGCCCTCTTCCAACTGCTCGACGGCGCGCCCCTGACGCCGCCGGCAGCCCTAGCGACCGAGCTGATCGTCCGCGGCAGCACTGGCCGGCCGCGCGGCCTATGAAGGAGGTGACTCTGGAACTGCGCTCCCACGCGCATGAGGTTTAGGGCTGCTGCCCTAAAAACCCGCGTTGTTTTGGCCACAATAGCCAAAACAACAAGAGATTTCGGGGGCCGTCGGCCCCCGCACCCACCGGAAGGTGACGTATCAAAGACTGATGCAGAAAGGAACAACGATGTACCGGAAGCGATCCCTGACGATCCTCAGCCTGCTGATGGTTGTCTCCGCCATGCTGGCCGCCTGTGGCGCCTCCACCACCCCGCAGGGCGGGGCCGCCGCCACGACCGCCCCGGCCGCAGCGGCCCCCACGGCCGCCCC
>JBAXES010000148.1:0-8397 GCA_037140315.1 Chloroflexales bacterium | reverse complement strand
TGCCCACCAGACGTAGATTGGGCTTGAAGCGGTACTCGACGATGTCCGATCCGGCCTCCAGGTAGCGCACCGCCTTGACGTTCAGCTCGTCGCGCAGATCTGCCTCGAAACGGCGCAGACCCTCGGCGGCGGCGGGTGTACTCGCCCGCACCCACAGCTCGCTCAGCGGCTGGCGCACCTTCAGGCCCGCCGTCTTGCGCGCCGCCCGGCCCAGCGACACCGCCCCCAGCAGGGCCTCGGTGTCGGCCACCAGCTGGTCGTCTAGCAGCGCCGCGTCCACCAGGGGCCAGGCCGCCAGGTGGACGCTCTCAGGAATTGAGAATGAAGAATTGAGAGTTGAGAACTGAGCTGAAGCAGCGTCATTCTGCATTCTCAATTCTTCATTCTCAACTCCGGCGAAGCCGGCCAGGTTGCGGTAGATCTCCTCGGCCAGGTAGGGCGCGAAGGGCGCGGCGAGCTTGGACACGGTCAGCAGGCAGGTGTAGAGCGTGTGGTAGGCCGCCCGCTTGTCGGCGTCGGCCTCGCTCTTCCAGAAGCGCCGCCGGTTGCGCCGCACGTACCAGTTCGAGAGCTCGTCCACGAAGGCCTCGATCGCCCGCGCCGCCGGGAAGACCTCGTACTCCTCCAGGCTGGCCGTCACGTCGCGCACCAGGGCGTTGAGCCGGGCCAGCGCCCACCGATCAATAGGCAACAGGTCAGAGGCAACAGGCGACAGGTTGGGGCTGTTCCCTGTTCCCTGTTCCCTGTTCCCTGGCGTCCATCCGTCCAGGCTGGCGTAGGTGACGAAGAAGCTGTAGGTGTTCCACAGGGTGAGCATGAACTTGCGCAGGCTCTCGTTCACCAGCGCGCCGCTGAAGCGCCGCGGGTTGCCGGGGGGGGCCGCCGTGAACAGATACCAGCGCAGGGCGTCCACGCCGTACTGGTCGATCACCTCGGCGGGCGTGATGATATTGCCCTTGCTCTTGCTCATCTTCTGGCCGTGCTCGTCGAGGATGTGGCCCAGACAGATCACGTTGTTGAAGGCGGGCCGGTCGAAGAGCAAAGTGCTCACGGCGTGCAGGGTGTAGAACCAGCCGCGGGTCTGGTCGATCGCCTCGCAGATATAGTCGGCCGGGTGGGCGGCCTCGAAGACCTCCTTGTTCTCGAAGGGGTAGTGCCACTGGGCCACCGGCATCGAGCCGCTGTCGAACCAGCAGTCGGCCACATCGGGGATGCGGCGCATCGTGCCGTGCTGCGGGTCCTCCCAGGTCAGCTCGTCCACGTAGGGCCGGTGCAGGTCGAGGTCCTGCAGGGGGCGGCCCACCTTCTGCTCCAGCGCGGCGAGCGAGCCGACGCACTCGGCGTGGCTGCCGTCGGCGCTCAGCCAGATCGGCAGGGGCGTGCCCCAGTAGCGCTCGCGGCTGATCGCCCAGTCGATATTGTTCTCCAGCCAGTTGCCGAAGCGCCCGTCGCGGATGTGCTCGGGCACCCAGTGGATCTGCTGGTTGTTGGCCACCAGGTCGGCCTTGAACGCCGTGGTCTTGATATACCACGAGCGCTTGGCGTAGAAGAGCAGCGGCGTGCCGCAGCGCCAGCAGAACGGGTAGTAGTGGCGCACCCGCCCGCTCTTGAGCAGCAGCCCGCGCTCGCGCAGGTTGCGGGTGATGTCCGGGTCGGCCTCCTTGAAGAACTTCCCGGCGAAGCCCAGCTCGGCGAACTCGGGCATCACTCTGCCGCTCAGGTCTACCGAGAAGAGCGTGGGCAGCCCGTGCTTGCGGCCCACGTCCAGGTCGCCGTAGGCCGGGGCGATGTGGACGATGCCCGTGCCGTCGTCCATAGTCACGATCTCGTCGGCGACCACCCGGTAGGCCGTCTCTAGGTCAACCTCGTCGCCCGCCCCGGGCACGCCGCTGAAGAGGTTCTCGTAGCGCAGGCCCACCAGGTCGTTGCCCTTGAACGTGCGCAGCACGCCGTAGCCCTCGCCGAGGGCCTTACTCAGCAGATCCTCGGCCAGCACCAGCCGCTCGCCGTTATACTCCACCTCCACATACGCCGCGTCGTGCTTGACCGCCAGGGCCACGTTGGCCGGCAGCGTCCAGGGCGTGGTCGTCCAGGCCACCATATAGGCACCCTGGAGCGACTGCGCGCGCTCTGTCCTGAGCGGCTCGCCGGCGCCAGGTGTCACCGCGCCGCTGAGCCGGAACTTGATATAGACGCTCGGGTCGTCCACGTCGTCGCGGGCACCCTGGCTCACCTCGTGGTCGCTCAGGCCGGTGCCGCAGCGCGGGCAGTGCATCGTCACCTTGTAGTCGCGGAAGAGCAGCTCGCGCTCCCAGAGCTGGCTGAAGATCCACCAGAGTGACTCGATATACTTGTTGTCGTAGGTGTAGTAGCCGTCGGCGCTGACCCAGTAGGCGATGCGCTTGGTGAAGGTCTGCCACTCCTGGATGTACTCCCAGACATTCTCGCGGCAGCGGGCGTTGAACTCGGCGATGCCGTACTTCTCGATGTCGGGCTTGCCGCTGAAGCCGAGCTGCTTCTCGACCTCAAGCTCCACCGGCAGGCCGTGGGTGTCCCAGCCCTCGCGGCGGCCGATGATCTTGTAGCCCTGCATCGCCTTATAGCGGCAGATCACGTCCTTAAAGATCCGGCTGATCACGTGGTGCAGGCCGGGCCGTCCGTTGGCCGTGGGCGGCCCCTCGTAGAAGACGAAGGGCTTGCTCCCCGAGGCCAGCGACTTCTCGACGATCTGGTTGGCGCCCCACCAGGCGAGGATCTGCTCCTCGAGCTGCGGGAACGACACGCTTGCCTCGACAGGTTTGAACATGTGCTGCTCCTTCCGGCATACCAAAAAACCCCGCCCCCTGCCCATGGCCAGAAGGCCACGCGGACAGGGGACGAGGCGAAAATTGCCCCGCGGTACCACCCCGGTTCAATACGGAATTAAGAATTAAGAATTAAGAATTAAGAATTGAGCAACCAGACAGCGCCCTATTCGGCATTCTCTATTCTTCACTCTACATGCGCATTGCGCTCTGCGAGCGTCGATCAACGCTCTGTGCTGATAACGGGGCACAACTCCGGGCGCAGCTACTAATGAATGTAGAATGTCTGGCATTCTCTATTCTTCATTCTTTTTCGCCTGCCGGCTCGGGGGTGATCTTCGCTACGCGCCCTGGCACCCGGCTCTCACCGCCCCGGGCTCGCTGGTGGGGATGCGCGCAGCTACTCGTCCCCGTCATCGCCATTCGCTGGGAAGTATAGCAACCCTGTGTGGGGCCGTCAAGCGGCTTCCGGCTGAGCTCAGGGCTGATGCAACGTCGCGCGCCCGTTTACGGGCCGGGCGGCGGGGTGGCTGAGGACGTTGCATCAGCCCTGAGCTGTAGAGCAGGTATGCGTAACGTCGCCGGATAGGGACATTGCATCCGCCCTGACTGCGCTGATGCGCTGAGTTCTGTCTTGACATTTTTAATAATTATCATGTATAATCAGATTTAATAGAGATTTCTATTCATTCTAATGTGCGATTGGCCGCAGGGTCCTGATCATAGCTGCGCCTGCACACCACCAGGCCCCCCCGTCATCACCGGAGGGGCCTATATTTTGACACCTGCGCGACACACCGGCCCTGGTGGATCAGAGAGCACCACGCGCAACACCCCTCACCAATCTCACCTGACCTCCTTTTGCGCTCGAGCATTGGAGCCCCTCCTGTACTCGTTCTGCTGAGACGACGTAGCTCCCTCTACCCCTGTATCCTTGGATTAGCGAGGAGAACCGGCCTATGAGACTCCGCACATGGACGACCTTTGCGATGGTGGCGGCCCTTCTGTTGAGTGCCGTAACCCTGAGTGCGGCGCGCCAGGTCATGGCACAGGGCACGGGCGGGACGCGGCTGATCCCAAAGAGCGGAACCTCGTCCCCGCAGGCCGGAGATTACACACCCTCCGGCAGCGGCGATGTCACACAGGCTGAGTTCCCCGGGCAGCTCGACGAGCCGGATGGCCCCGGACCATACCCGGGCACGATCGTCAACCGCAGCCTCTCAGGCGGCACCGGCAACGGCGTCTCGGTGAGCAGCGGACAGAAAGCCAAGTCGAACCCGCGGTTCAACATGGGCTTCGAGGGCCTGAACCTGTACCAGCAGCGCTACGCCCGTGGCGGCAACCAGTTCACGATTGAGCCCCCCGACCAGGCCCTCTGCGCCGGCAGCGGCTATGTGATTGAGGCGGTCAACGACGTGCTCAATGTCTATAGCGCCTCCACTGGCCAGTCCGTTCTGCCCGATAACACCGCTACTAATATCGTCTCTGGCTTCCCGCGGGACGTGAATCACGCGGTCGACCTGAACTCGTTCTACGGTTACGCGCCGGCGATCAACCGCAGCACGGGCGTCCGCGCGCAGTCCCTCACTGATCCATCCTGCCTCTATGACGCGGCGACCCAGCGCTTCTTCGTCGTCGTCCTAACCCTGGAGTCGCGGCCGAACGGCTCGCTCACGCTTGTTAATCACCTCGATATCGCGGTCAGCCAGACCTCCAACCCGACGGGGAGCTGGAACATTTACCGCATCGATGTGACCAACGACGGCACGGACACCGGCGGCAACAACCCCGGCCCATACCTGGGCGACTACCCGCACATCGGCGCTGACGCGAACGGCTTCTACATCACCACGAACGCCTACCCGTGGAATAGCTCCGGCTTCGCCGGCGCGCAGATCTACGCCTTCTCGAAGGCCCAGCTGGCCGCTGGGGCACCAAATGTGACGATGGCCCACTTCGACACGTCCGGCATGGTGAATGCGCCTAGCGACGCGGGGCCGACCCAGCCGGGATTCACAGTCTGGCCGGCCCAGTCGCCGGGCACGACGTCGTTTGACCTGAGCGCGGGCGGCACCGCGTACTTCCTCAGCTCGAACGCCGCCGACGAGGCCACCCACCCGGCCGCGGGATTCGGCGGCAGCTATGTGTCCAGCCAGCTTGTCGTCTGGACGCTGACAAACACAGCATCGCTCACCAGCGGGTCGCCCGCTCTCAGCCTGAGCAGCAAGGTGCTGGGCGTAAACACCTACGCCATCCCGCCCAAGCAGCGCCAGCCCGGCTCGGGCAGCCTGGCGACAACGGCGACGCCGCAGGGCTTCTGCATCAACAATACGACGACGACGACCATCGCGGGGGTGGGCTGCTCGCGGCTGCTGTTCGGCGGCCAGCCTGCCCATAACGAGGTCATCTCGACCCCCGACTCGAACGACACGCGCATGCAGCAGGTGATGTACGCCAACGGCAAGTTGTGGGGCGCCCTCGACACCGCGCTCAACCCGGACGACGGCCCGCAGCGCGCCGGGATCGCCTGGTACATCATTAACCCGTCTGCGAACAAGGTTGTGCTCCAGGGCTACCTAGGTGCCGTTGGCTACGACTTCACCTACCCGGCGATCGGCGTGACGGCGAGCGGCCGCGGCGTGATGGCCTTCACCAACACCGGCGACTCCACCAACCCGAGTGCCGCCTATGCCGCCATCGACGCGAATGTCGGCGTCAGCGCCTGGAACGACGTCCGGGGCGGCACGGGCGCTGCCCCGGACGACGGCTTCACCAGCTATAAGGCGCAGGTCGGCAGCCCGCCGCGCACGCGCTGGGGCGACTACGGCGCGGCCGCAGTGGACGGCAACGCGATCTGGATCGCCAGCGAGTACATCGCCAGCGCCTGCGACTACACCACCTGGGGCGGTCGCTTCTTCGGGGCCACGAGCGGCGATAACCTCCTGGGCACCTGCGCCAGCGCACCCAACGCCCCCGGCAGGCGCACCGCCCTGGGCAACTGGTCGACACGGGTCAGCAAGCTGACACCCTAGCTTTATCCTTAGGGCTGCCGCCCTAACAGCCTCTCTGATAGTGCAGAAACGCGCCGGCGAAGTCGGCGCGTTTCTGCACTATCAGAGAGGCTTCGTCGCCCCAGCATTTTTTTGTTACGTTGTGCTAGAAAGTACAGAGTATGTTAGAATATTAAGACCGTCACGCGTCCCACAGAAAGTTCGCCCCCAATGATGAACGTCGATGAGCGGCGGCTGGTGCTGCGCCACGCCCGCATCTTCGAGACCACGCCCGACGCGGCCCTGGTGCCCCTCGCCGACATGGCCGAGGAGCTGGTGGTGGCCGCCGGCCAGCAGATCTTCACCCGGGGCGACCCCGGCGACCGCATGTATGTGATCGCCGCCGGCCGGGTGCGGGTTCACGACGGCGACCTGCTGCTGAACTATCTGGATGTGGGCGACGCCTTTGGCGAGCTGTCGATCTTCGACAGCGAGCCCCGCAGCGCCTCGGTGACGACGGTGCAGGAGACGACCGTGCTCTGCCTGCGCCAGGTGCCGCTGCACGCCCTGGTGAGCGTCAACCCCGAGGTGGCCCACGGGATCATCGGGGTGCTCTGCCACCACCTGCGCAACCGCGTGCGCGATGTGGTCGAGGACTATAGCTACATCAGCCAGGTGCGGCAGCTCACCGTGGCGGCCCACGCCGTGGAGGACGGCACCTACGAGCCTGAGCTGGTGGCCGAGGTGACGCAGCGCGCCGACGCGCTGGGCCAGCTCGCCCGCACCTTCCAGCGCATGGCCGACGAGGTCCAGGCCCGCGAGCGCCAGCTGCGCAGCCAGATCCAGGAGCTGCGCATCGAGATCGACCGCACCCGCCAGGCCCGGCAGGTCTCCGAGATCACCGAGAGCGACTACTTCCAGCAGCTCCGCCGGAGCGCGGAGGAGCTGCGGCGCAGCGTGGCGCGTGGCAATGTGGCCACGCCGGGCAATGCTAGCCCCGTACCCGACAGCCCAGATCTAGGGGAGTCCCATGGCTAGCATTATCTCGATCCACTCGTTTCGCGGCGGCACCGGCAAGTCCAACATGACGGCAAACCTGGCAGCGCTGCTCGCCGAGTCTGGTAAGCGCGTCGGCGTGGTCGACACCGACATCCAGTCCCCCGGCATCCACATCCTCTTCGGGCTCCACGGCGACGCGATCAGCGCCTCGCTGAACGACTACCTCTGGGGCCGCTGCGCCATCCAGGACGCGGCGATCGACGTGAGCGACACGCTCGGCGCGCCGATCGCCGGCAAGCTCTTCCTCATCCCCTCCAGCATCAAGTCGGGCGAGATCGCGCGCATCCTGCGCGAGGGCTGCGACGCCCGCACGCTCACCAGCGGCTTCCGGCGGCTCGTCCAGGCCCTCGACCTCGACCTGCTCATCCTCGACACGCACCCCGGCCTGAACGAGGAGACCCTGCTCTCGATCGCGATCTCCCAGGCCCTGCTGATCATTATGCGCCCCGACCAGCAGGACTACGAGGGCACGGCGGTGACGGTGGAGGTGGCCAGCGCCCTCGATGTGCCCAAGACGCTGATGCTGGTGAATAAGGTGCCCGCGATGTTCGACCTCGACGCTGTCGGCGCGCAGGTGGCGGAGATCTACGGCAAGCCGGTGGTCGCCGTGCTGCCCCACGATGATGAGCTGATGGCCCTGGCCAGCGCCGGGATCTTCGCCCTGCGCTTCCCGAGCCACCCGATCACAATGCGCCTACGCCAGGTGATGGCCCGGCTGCTAGAGGAGTAAGCTATGACATCCAACGCTCCCCGGCGCAACGATCTGGATATGCTGCTCGGCGGCATGCGCGCGGCCGCCTCGCCGCTCCAGGCCTTCCTGGAGGATCTCTACCAGCGCTACCGCACCCTGGACGACGGCAAGGTCGCCGACTATATCCCCGAGCTGGCCCGGGCCAACCCCGGCTGGTTCAGCATCTGTGTGGCCACGGTGGACGGGCAGGTCTTCGCGGTCGGCGACGACGCCCAGAGCTTCACGATCCAGTCGGTCTCCAAGCCCTTCAACTACGGGCTGGCCCTCGAGGACCACGGCCGCGACGAGGTGCTGGCGCGGGTTGGCGTGGAGCCCACCGGCGACGCATTCAACGCGATCGTGCTCGATGAGCAGTCGAACCGGCCCTACAACCCGATGGTCAACGCCGGCGCGATCGCCACCGCCGGGCTGATCAAGGGCGCCGACCCCACCGAGCGGCTGAACCGCATGCTGGATATGTTTCGCCGCTACGCCGGCCGCGACATCGCCATGGATGTCTCAGTCTTCACCTCGGAGCGCACTACCGGCCACCGTAACCGGGCCATGGCCTACCTGATGCGCAACTTCGACATGATCGGCCCGAACATCGACGAGATCCTCGACCTCTACTTCCAGCAGTGCTCGCTGCTGGTGACGAGCCGGGATCTGGCGGTGATGGCGGCGACCCTGGCGAACGCCGGGCTGAACCCGCTCACCGGCGAGCGGGCGATCGCGGCGCGCTATGTGCGCGACGTGCTGAGCGTGATGTACACCTGCGGGATGTACGACTTCTCCGGCGAGTGGGCCTACCGGG
>JBAXES010000147.1:0-8402 GCA_037140315.1 Chloroflexales bacterium | reverse complement strand
ACCTCGGCGCCTCATGGGCGGAACCTGATCTCACCCCGACTTATTGAGCAACTACTATGCACCCTACACCCACCCCCACAGACGAGACGCGGCGCCTCGCAGCCCTGCACGCATACCGCATTCTGGACACCGACCCAGAGCCCGACTTTGATAGCCTCGCGCGCCTCGTCGCCGCGATCTGCGGCACACCGATCGCCCTGATCAGCCTCGTGGATACAGATCGCCAATGGTTCAAGGCGCACGTCGGGATAGCGGCAACCGATCTGCCGCGCGATACATCATTCTGCAGCCACACCATCCTGCAGCCGGGCACGCTGCTGATTGTGCCGAACGCCCTTGATGACGCGCGCTTCTGCGATATCCCCCTGGTGACGAGCGCCCCACACGTGCGCTTCTACGCGGGGGCCCCGCTCGTCACCCCCGAGGGCGACGCGCTCGGCGCGCTCTGTGTGATGGGCCCTGAGCCGCACGATCTGAGCCCGCTCCAGCATGAGGCGCTCCTGGTACTGAGCCGCCAGGTGATGGTGCTGCTCGAGCAGTGCCGCGCCATCATCGAGCTGGCCACGGCAGAGAAGCTGCTCAGGGGCGAGCACGACATGCGCGCGCGGGTGATCGCATCGCTCGCCGATAGCGAGCAACGCTACCGCTCGGTGGTGGACAATGTCAAGGAGGTGATCTTCCAGACCGACGCCGCAGGTGCATGGATCTTCCTGAACCGCGCCTGGACGGAGATCACCGGCTTCACTATCGGCGATTCGCTGGGCCGCAACTTCCTCGACTATGTCCACCCCGACGACCGCCAGCGCAACCAGGAGCTGTTCGCCCCGCTGATCGCGCGCCAGAAGGAGTACTGCCGCCACGAGGTGCGCTACCTGACCCAAGACGGCGGCTTCCGCTGGATCGAGGTCTTCGCACGGCTCACCATCGACGAGGTCGGTGCGATTATCGGCACCTCGGGCACGCTCAACGATGTCACCGAGCGGCGGCGGGCCGAGGACGCGCTCTATGCGGCCGAGCGCCAGCAGCGCGCCATCCTCGACAATATGACCGAGCTGGTCTTTCTGACCGACGCCGACGAGCACTGCATTATCGTCAACGCCGCCTTCGCGCGCTTCTATGATCGCACACCCGAGTCGTTCATCGGGCTGACCGCCAGAGATCGCCTCCCCGCGCCCCTCGGCGAGCGCCAGCACGCCGAGAACCTCGGAATCATCCAGACCGGCGTGTCCCTGCGCGTCGAGCGGCAGGTGCCCGACCCGAGCGGCAACCTCTACTGGCACGAGATCCACAAGACCCCGATCACGAGGCCCGATGGGACACGCATCGGCCTCGTCGGCGTGATCCGGGACGTCACCGAGCGGAAGGCGACCGAGGTCGCGCTGCAGCAGGCCAAAGACGCGGCCGAGGCGGCGGCGCAGGCGCGGGCGGCCTTCCTGGCGACCATGAGCCACGAGATCCGCACGCCGCTGAACGGGGTGATCGGCATGACCGGGCTGCTGCTCGACACTGCGCTCACCCCAGAGCAGCGCGAGTACGCCGAGACGGTTCGCCGGAGCGGTGAGGCGCTGCTGAGCCTGATCAACGACATCCTCGACTTCTCGAAGATCGAGGCGGGCAAGCTCGACCTCGAAGAGATCGACTTCAACCTCCGCACTATGATCGAGGATGTGATCGAGCTGCTGGCGGAGCCGGCCGAGCGGAAGGGGCTGGCGCTGAGCTGTTGGATCGACCACGCCATGCCGACCCACCTCAGGGGCGACCCCGGCCGACTCCGCCAGGTGCTGACCAACCTGGTGAGCAACGCGGTGAAGTTCACCAAGCGCGGCGAGATCATGGTGCGCGCAAACATGATGGAGCAGAACCCGGACGGCACGCTGCTGCGGATCAGCGTCGCGGACAGCGGCATCGGGATGTCCGAGCAGACCGTCCGTGGGCTCTTTCAGCCGTTCATGCAGGCGGATGTGTCGACCACCCGCCTCTACGGGGGCACCGGGCTAGGGCTGGCGATCAGCCACCAGATTGTGACCCTGATGGGCGGCAGGCTCTCGGCGAGCAGTGCGCTGGGGCGGGGGTCAATCTTCACCATTGACGTGCAGATGACACCGCCGCTGAGCGCCGCGCCCCAGCCGACCGCCACACACGATCTGCGCGGCAAGCGGGTGCTGATCGTCGATGATACGCCATCGATCTGCGCCCTGCTGATCTACCTGCTCCACGCGTGGGGCATTGAGGCCAACGCCTGCTCGACCGTGGACGATGCCCTGGCTACGCTCCACGCGGCGGCGAACCAGGGTCGGCCCTACGCCCTGGCCCTGATCGACATCGTCATGCCCGTGCAGGACGGATTCGAGCTGACGCGCGCGATCAGGGCAGACCCGCGCATCGCCAACTGCGCGCCCATTCTGATGACGGCGTACTCCCAGCGCAGCTACGGCGCCGCGGCCCGCGAGGCCGGGGCGGCCGCCTTTCTGAGCAAGCCCATCCACCAGAGCCAGCTCTTTGACACGCTGGTGACCGCGCTGTCCACCAGTGCGCCGCCGCATGGGGTGGGGGGGGCTGCCGCCATGCAAATCCGAGCGTCGGGCCCGCCCCAGCCGGTAGCCGGACGGATCCTGGTCGTCGAAGACAACCCGGTCAACCAGAAGGTGGCGGCGCGCATGCTAGAGAAGCTGGGCTACCAGGTGGACGTCGCCGCAAACGGTCGCGAGGCCCTCGCCGCGCTCGCCCATATCCCGTACCGGCTGGTGCTGATGGACTGTCATATGCCAGAGATGGACGGCTTCGCCGCGACCGCGGCTATCCGCGAGCGCGAGGGGGCGGATCGCCACACGCCGATCATCGCGCTGACCGCGAACGCGCTGGCCGGCGAGCGTGAGCGCTGCCTGGCGGCCGGGATGGATGACTACCTCGCCAAGCCGATCCTGAAGTCCGATCTCGCGACCGCGCTCGCGCGCTGGATAGGCGGCGGGGACTCGCGATCTGCGACGGCGACGGCGGCTGCGGCAACGCTCGACCACGCGACCATCGCGCAGCTGCGCACCCTGCAGGAGGATGGCGAAGAGGACATCATCGCGGTGCTGCTCGCTATCCTATCGACCGATGTTGAGGTCGGGGTACGCACGCTGCGCGAGGCCTGCGGAGGCGGCAACTCGACCGCGCTCATCGAGACGGGACATCTGCTAAAGGGAAACTGCGCCGCCATAGGCGCCACCGCCTGCGCCCAGCTCTGGGCCGAGGTAGAGCGACACGGCCGCGCGGGAGATAGCGCAGCGGCGTATGCGCTGCTCAGCCCGATTGAGGCCGAGTGGGCGCGCGTCCTCGGCGCCCTGGAGGCGGTCATGCGACGCGGTTGACGTAGCGGTACATCCCTGCTATAGTTTTTTGTGTCCATTATGAACACAAGCGAGGCAGCCATGACCCCGACGGAGCTTGACCTCCCCGATCCGCACAGCCTGGATCTAGAATAGCGCCATGGCTGTCCCGCACGAGCAGAGCCGCGCGGTCGGCCAGCGCATCGCAGCAGCTCGCCAGCGGGCAGGGCTCTCGATCCGCGACCTGGCCAAGCGCATCGGCTGGCCGCGTGATACGATGGTCAACTATGAGCTGGGCCGCCGCGCGATCACGATTGAGCGGCTCCAGATCATCGCTGACACCCTGGGCGTCCCGCCAGCGGCGCTTCTGCTTGAGAACTCGCAGCTCGCGGATGTGCTGAGCCGACTCTCGACCGACCCGTCGCTGCTCGCCCATGTTCGCTTCTTTCTTGATACATTGCAGGACGACATGCCTGCTGACCCCTTCAGCGCCATGTAGGTACGGGAGCAATCGTCTCACCGCGTGACTTTTGCTCTATTGCGTATGGCAGCGATGGGTGTGAGGCCTCACACCTCGCACACCCTCGCACGCCGATCACATAGGTCTGGACGAGAAACAGCGCATGCAGATCATCACCGTCGGCAAGAAGAAGGGCGGCGTAGGCAAGGCCACGACGACGGAGGGCCTCGGTGAGCTGGCCGAAACCGTCAAGCGCGCGCGCCGGCGCTACTCGCCAGCCTGCCGCCGCCGCGCGAGTGCTTCGCCACGCGGATGAGCATCCTGCGCCACCGCCGAGGCGCGCGCCTCGGCGGCACGATTTCTGGCCCTCACGGATGAGATCATGGAGGCGCAGAATGCCACCAAAGCCGAAACGAGAACGCCCCAGCCTCAACCTAAACCAGTTCTTCGAGCCGCCGAGCGGCGGCGATGATCTCGACTTCCTGCTGGGCGCCCCCGAGGAGACCGCACAGCGGGCGCAGGCCCGCGGCCTCCCGCTCCGCGACATCCCCGTGTACGCGATCGCCCCGGACGCAGACCAGGTGCGGCACCTGCCCCACCCCGCCAACCTGCTCCAGATGGAGGCCGCCGGCGATCAGGCGGCCAGCGCCATCCTCGCCGCGCTCCGCGATCTGGGGGAGTCGCTCCGCGAGAACGGCCAGGTCCAGCCCGCGATTGCCTACCCGGACAGCGACCCCCAGAACCCGGCGATCACCCACCGCCTGCTCCACGGTCAGCGCCGCTGGTCCGCTGCGGTCTTAGCAGGCCTCCCGACCCTCTGGACGGTTGTGGTCGAGCGCCCGAGCGATGTGAGCCGGCTGCTGCGCCAGTTTGAGGAGAATGAGCGCCGGGCGGGGCTGGTCGATATGGAGCGCGCCTGGGCGCTGATGAGCCTGCGCGATGCGATCCAGCGCGAGACCAACGACCCCGTCCCCTGGGCCGTAGTCGAGGCCCGGCTCCAGATCTCCGAGGGGCGCCGCCATGATCTGCTGCGGCTGCTCCGGTTCCCGCCCGAAGGCCAGGCGATCATCCTGCGCTACGGCTGGGCAGAGTGGACGCTGCGGACGCTGCACCAGGCCCTCGCTGCGGGCATGCTGGACGCCGCCACGACGACCGAGCTGCTGCGCTCGCTCGCCGGTCAGCCCGACGTCACCGCCCCGGCCGTCTCAATGCTGGTCGCCAACGCCATCCACGCGCGACACCCGCCGGTGCTGGGGGGCGCGGGCGCAGCACCAGGCGCGGAGCCGGCGGCGGCGGCCGACGCCCATGGGTCGCCCGACACCGTCAGCCAACGCCTGGCTCGGCTGCGGCAGGGCGTCGAGCGGATCCAGGCCCAGGTGACCCACGAGAAGAGCCCAGAGCGACGGGCGGCGTGGCGAGCAGAGGCGACGCTGCTTCAGGCGAGCCTGGAGGCGCTGCTAGCGACGCTCCAGAGAGGGTAGTAACTGCGCGCTATTGAGGGGAACGACACGGCCGCGCAGAGGGTGGGACCCTGCGCGGCCACGTGCCCCACACCTGTGGTAGCAGGTATGCGGCAGGTCTAATCTTACCACAAGGTTGAGGCAACGCTGTCGGGCGACCGCGCGCCCATAGCGCCGCCCTTGCAACAGCTCTGCCGTATAATGGGGTTCAGCAAGTGGACGATCCCACTGCACGGTCGTCGAGCGCGTCAGTCCGCAGGAAATTACTCGATGAACACACCTTCGCCGCACATTCTCATCGTCGATGACTCGCCGGAAGATCGGCTGACCCTACGCCGATACCTTGCCCAATCCACCCTTGCCGGCTATGTGGTCACAGAGGTAGATCACGGCGACCATGCGCTCACCGCCTGCCAGTCCGATATGCCCGACTGTGTGCTGCTCGACTATTTCCTGCCTGACATCGATGGGCTGCGGGTGCTCACCGCTCTGCGCGCGTTTACGGATGTGCCGGTGATTATGCTCACTGGCCTCGACACTGAGATGCTGGCGGCGGAGACGTTTCAGCACGGAGCCCAGGACTATCTGCTTAAAAGCCTGCTGACGCCGATGCGTCTGCATATAAGCATTCAGCGCGCCCTCGCCACAGTCCGGCTCACCCGCGAGCGCGACCAGAGCTTCGCCTGGCTCGACGCCCTCGTGCGCAGCGCGCCGAGCGGGATCGGCTACCTCGACCGCAATCTGCGCTACCAGATGGTCAACCCGGCCCTCGCCCGGATCAACGGCAAGACGCCCGCAGAGCATATCGGGCGCACCCCGGCCGACATGCTCCCAGGCCTCGCCCCGCGCGTGGAGCCGCTCATCCGCCAGGTGTTGGCGACCGGCCAGGCGGTCCCTGAGGTCGAGCTGCACGGCAAACCCTGCCCCCACAATGGGGTCTCCCATCACTGGCTGATCAGCTACTTCCCCATCGCCGGGCCGGATCGTGAGGTCCCCAGCGTTGGGCTGATGGTCACCGATATCACCGAGAGCAAACGCACCGAGGTGGCGCTGCACCACGCCGTCGCGCGGCTGCGGGCGCTCCACGTTATCGACCAGGCCATCCTCGAAATGCAGTCGCCCGCCCAGATAGCGACCATGCTTATTGATCAGCTGCGCCAGCTGCTGCCCTCTGAGCAGGCGGTCGTGCTGCTCTACGAGCCTGACCACCAACCCCAGATCCTGGCGGCGCATGAGGTCGGGGCCGACTCCGCGCCGCGCGCGGCCATGGTCGCGCTGAGTGAGTGGTATCGCGACCACAGCGACCCGCCCCCGCAGCCCTGGCGGGTCGCCGATGTGTCGCTCGCTCCGGAGCTTGAGCGGCACATCGGCGACCTCGTATCGCTGGGCATCTGCTCGCTGCTGGCCGTGCCGCTGCTGGCGCAGAACACTCTGATCGGGACAGTCGTGCTGAGCAGCGCGACACGTGACGCCTTCAGCGCCGAGCACCTCACGATCGCGAGCGAGATCGCCAACCAGTTCGCCATCGGCATCCAGGCAGACCGCCTCCGTGATCAGATCGAGCAGGAGCGCGCGCATCTGGCTCAGCGGGTCGCCGAGCGCACTCTCGACCTTAGCCAAGCCAACATCAATCTGGCGCAGGTGGCGCGGGTCAAGGATGAGTTCATGGCCAATATGAGCCACGAGCTGCGCACGCCGCTCAACGCCATCCTGGCCTTCAGCGAGAGCCTGCTGGAGGAGATCTACGGGCCGCTCAGCGCGCGTCAGCACGACATTATCCGCAACATCGAGGTTGGGGGCCGCCACCTGCTCGCCCTGATCAACGACATCCTAGACCTTACCAAGGTGGATGCCGGTCAGATCAGCCTCCAATCCGAGCCGGTGTCGATCAGTGATGTGTGCTATGCCAGCCTCGTATTTGTGAAGGAGCAGGCGCTTAAGAAAACCCTGGCGCTCGACTTCCATCAGAACGATGAGCTGGCCATCATGGACGTCGACCCGAAGCGCCTGAAGCAGATGCTGGTAAATCTGCTGAGCAACGCGGTGAAGTTTACGCCGAACGGGGGCAAGGTGCGACTGGATGTGGCCGTCGACTCCGCCGCAGAGGTGGTGCGCTTTGCGGTGCATGACACCGGGATCGGGATCGCGGCGCAAGATCTGGATCGCCTGTTCCAGCCCTTCAGCCAGCTAGATACGAAGCTGAGCCGCATGTATGAGGGCACCGGGCTGGGGCTCGTGCTGGTGCGCCGCCTGGCCGAACTGCACAATGGGAGCGTCACGGTGGAGAGCACCCTGGGAGTGGGCAGCTGCTTCACCATCACCCTCCCGTATCGTCAGCCGATATCATCGACGTGATATAGCGACGCCCCAGATCTGCACGTCCGCCCCACATTTACCCCCCCATCCCCTGCCATAACTGTGTGCGACCAGCTGAATCCAGCGGCGTCCAGCGCGCTAAAGCCGGCCTGGCTGTTTGCGCCTGCTCTCATCTTGCGCTTATCTATAGCAATCCTACGCCAATTGTGAAGCCCGCGCTGCGTCCATGCCCTCTGCCCGGTGGCTGAAGCCACGGGCTACGGGTACGAAGGCCGCCTGCGCGGCCTGGAGCAGCCGGCGCAGGCCGGCTTCGTCACCCAAGAGCCGGGGGCTTCAGCCCCCCGGCTTCACGACCGCGATAGGATTGCTATATATGAATTTCTCGCATAGTATTGCTACTGCAATGATTTGTATACGCTAATGATCTAGAACTAGCGAAAATCGTGCGCCCCCCACGTCACCACCATATCTGGAACCTCCAACTATATCTAAATACTATATGAATGCCATGTCCCCGCGCATAGGCCGAATATGGAAGAAAGATTGGAGATACAGCGAGGTTTTCCAAACAATGCTCAAGAGAAGCGCCCTATGATGGGCGTAGGAATACGGACTGACATGGAGCAATATACACAATGAAGCAGACATATACCGCCGCGATCGATATCAAAGGGCTACAGCAGGCCGTGACAATGCTGGCGATCGCCTCAGGCCTGGCCGGCTGGGCCGTGCTGGCTCGCCCGGAAGCCCCCGCTGCGGCGCTCACCCAGACCACCGCCGCGCCCACGGTGCAGGTGGTCGCTCCGCCCGTGGTCAGCAGCGCGCCGCTGGCCGTGTCCATCCCCGCCCCAACGG
>JBAXES010000146.1:0-8447 GCA_037140315.1 Chloroflexales bacterium | reverse complement strand
CGCCCGGCGAGATCTGGCGGCAGGTCGCCGAGATCGCCCGCCGCCTCGGCGACCTGCCGCCAGATCTCGCCGGGCGACTCGGGGCGGCCCTCGCCGAGGCCATCGCCGCCCTTCAGCCGGCGAGGTGCGAGGCGTAGCGGACATCACGCCTCACGCCTTCTTATACCCTACTGACGTATCTCAGGGAGCATCTTCCGTATGGCTGCGACGACCACAACGCCCGGGACCCGAATCGACTACGCCGCCACCCTTGATCAGCGCAGCAAGATGCTGATCCTCGTCGGCGTGCTGCTGAGCCTCTTCCTCTCGTCACTCGACCAGACGATCGTCTCGACGGCGCTGCCGCGCATCGTGGCCGACCTGAAGGGCATCGAGCTGCTCGCCTGGGTCTCGACGAGCTACCTGCTGGCCTCCACGGCCATGGTGCCAATCTACGGCAAGCTCTCCGACATCTACGGCCGCAAGATCATCCTGCTCTTCGGCATCACCGTCTTCCTGATCGGCTCGGTGCTCTGCGGCCTGTCCGGCAGCATGATCCAGCTGGTGATCTACCGCGGCGTCCAGGGCTTCGGCGCGGCGGCCCTCACCTCCACCGCCTTCGCCATCCCCGCCGACATCTTCGCCCCGGCCGAGCGCGCCCGCTACATGGGCCTCTTCGGCGCCGCCTTCGGCGTCTCCAGCGTGATCGGCCCGTTCATCGGCGGCATTCTCACCGACGCCATCAGCTGGCACTGGGTCTTCTTCGTCAACCTGCCGGTGGGCCTGGTGGCCCTGGCCTTCATCGCGGCCAAGCTGCCCAAGCTGCACAGCGGCCTGCACAGCAAGATCGACTACGCCGGGGCGGTCACGCTGCTCCTCGCCGTGGTGCCCCTGCTCCTCGCCCTGACCCTCGATAAGACCCAGAACGCCTGGAGCTCGCCGCTCGTGCTGGGCATGCTCGCCCTGAGCGCCGTCGGGCTGGCCCTGTTCATCGTGGCCGAGACGCGGGCCTCGGCGCCCATCCTGCCGCTGCACCTCTTCCGCAACCGCACCTTCGCCCTCACCTCGCTGATCGGCGTGGCGGTCGGCGCGACCCTGTTCGCGGCGATCTTCTTCCTGTCGATCTATATGGTGAACGTGCTCGGCGAGAGCGCCACCGAGGCCGGAACCACGCTCATCCCGCTGATGCTGAGCCTGGTGACGAGCTCGGTCCTCTCCTCGCAGATCGTGCAGCGCCTGGGGCGCTACAAGCCGATCATCATCGGCGGCATGATCACGATCGTCGCCTCGCTCTGGTGGATGACAACGCTCACGCCGGAGACCTCGGCCTGGATGGTGCGCCTGCGCATGATCACGCTGGGCCTCGGCCTCGGCCCGGCCCTGCCGATGCTGAACCTGGCCATGCAGAACGCGGTGCCCCGCGAGCATATGGGCGCGGCCACGGCCAGCCGGCAGTTCTTCCAGCAGATCGGCCAGGTGATCGGCTCGGCGGTTTTCGGGGCCGTCCTGACCACCTCGCTCACGACGGCGCTGACGGCGAACCTCGCGCCGATCCGCGCGCAGCTGCCCCCGGCGATGGCCGCCCAGCTCGACCCGGCGGCCATGCGCAACGGCGGCAGCGCCGGCGGCGAGGGCGCGCCAGGGGCCGCCGCCGACCCCGCCGCCCGCATCGAGCAGGCGGTCGCCGAGCGCTTCAGCGCCCAGCGCGACCTGCTCACCCGCGCCCTGCGCGCCGCCGACCCCGCCGCGATCCAGGCCCTCGGCGCCGACCCGCAGACCCCGGCGCAGCTGAAGGAGCTGCTGGCGTCGGTCGGCGCACTGCCCGCCGCCGCCCGCGAGCAGGCCCTGGCGAAGGTGCTGGCCGGCCTCGATGACGCCCAGGCCAAGGCGGTCGCCCAGGGCAAAGACCTCGGCGCGCAGATCAGCCAGGCGGTCAAGATCTCCTTCACCGACAGCATCACGGCGATCTACCGCTACGCGATCGGGCTGGCCCTGATCGCCCTAGTCCTGGCCTGCTTCCTGCCCGAGATCCCGCTGCGCAAGTCGCACCACCCCGAGCCGCCCATGATGATGGAGTAGCCGGTGCTGAGGGCCGGGGCAGCTTCGCGCGCTCACAGAAAGACTGGCTCTGCGGCGTCGCCGCAGAGCCAGTGTGTCAATCGCAGGGTGAGCGCCGCAGGGCTTAGTTCGCGAGCGCGACCGTATCCCAGCGCATCATCTTGAGAAAGACGTCGACGACGTGCGGGTCGAAGTGTTGCCCGGCCGCCCCCTGAATATGCCTGAGCACCCGGTCATCCGGCCAGCCGGCCCGATATGCCCGGTCGGAGCGCAGGGCGTCCCACACATCCACCACCGCGAAGATCCGCGCGGCCAGCGGGATCTGCTCGCCCGTGAGCCCACGCGGGTAGCCCTGCCCATCGTAGCGCTCGTGGTGGCAATAGGGGATGGCGAGCGCCTGCTCAAGGAAGGCGATCGGGGCCAGCATCTCGTAGGCGTACACCGGGTGCCTGCGCATGATCTCCCATTCGGCATCGGTCAGCGGCCCCGGCTTGAGCAGGATGTGATCCGGCACCCCCATCTTGCCAATATCGTGGAGCAGCGCGCCGCGCCGGATGTGGACGACATCGCCGTCCGAGACGCCCACCGCGTGCGCGAGGCGTAGGGTCATCTCCGTCACCCGCAGCGTGTGGCCCTCCGTCTCCTTGTCGCGCAGGTCTAGCGCGCGCGACCAGCCCTCGATCGTCGTCTCGTACGCGTGCATCAGCTCGGTGTGGGATCGCTGCAGTCGCTCGACCATATCGGCGTTGTCGAGGGCGATGGCCAGCTGGCTGGCGAACATGTCGAGCGTGGCGCGCCAGTCGAGGGTGGCGTGAAATGGCGCGCGCGCGAAGAGTTCCAGCACGCCCTTTAGCTGCCCCTTGGACACCAGGGGGATGCCGAAGTAGAGCACAAAGCCCTCCTCCTGCGGCACCCCCGACTCGCTGGCGTCCCATGCGGTCAGGTACGACCGATAGACCATCTCGCGCGTGAGCGCGACATGGCCGGCGTCGCCCTCGCCGAGGCGGATCGTCTGCGGCCAGCTGCGGCTGATAAACCCGCGTGCGGCGACGCGCTCCAGGGCCGGGATCATGTGGTGCATCCGTAAGACGGCGATGGCGTCCATACTGAGCTGGGCGGTCAGCTCGTCGAGCACGATGCCCAGCACCGTGTCTATGTCGATGCCGGAGATGATCGTTTTGTCGATGCGGTGCAGCGCCTGCATCCGCTTGAGGTGGCGCTCAGTCTCCTCGTGCAAGGTCGCGCGGTGCAGCGCATTGCCCGCGATCTCGGCGATTGCGATCAGCATGTGCTGATCGGTGGCGCTAAAGGGCCGCTCGCGGCTCACGAGGAGCACGCCAAGCCGATCATGGCTGACGCTGAGCGAGACACATGCAAGCGCCAGCTGGCTATCGCCCACCATGTGTCCGGGTCGGTCGCCGATCATCGCCATAGAGCCGAAGAGGGGCCGGTTGCTCGCCAGCACCTCGCAGATCGCCGTGCCCGTCACGTTCAGGCGCTGCCCGGTCGCGCTGCTCCAGATCCCGTCGGCCCGCTCGATCAGTAGATCGTCCGCATCGCCCGCGACAACCGCAACGCCGACGCCCGCTGCCATAAGGAGGTCGCATGTGCGCCGCAGGATGATCATCAGCATGTCGGCCCGCGTCGTGGTGGCCCCCAGCGTCGCGCTCAGCGACGTCCGGGCCATCTGCTCGTACTCCCACTGCTTGCGCTCGGTGATGTCCTGCTTGATCGCGATAAAGTGCGCGATCTGACCGTCCTCGTCACGCACCGGCGTGATCGTCTGCTCCTCATCGTAGAGCTGCCCGCTCTTGCGCCGGTTCGTCAGCTCGCCCTTCCAGACCTCCCCGGCGAGGATAGTGTCCCACATCTGTGTGTAGAAGGGCTGCGCGTGCTTGCCCGACTTGAGGATGCGCGGGTTCTGGCCGATGGCCTCTGCGGCGGTGTAGCCGGTGATCTGGGTGTAGGCCGGGTTGACCCACGCGATCACCCCGCGATGGTCGGTGATCACAATCGGGGTCGCCGTCGCCTCCAGGGCCGCGCTCTGGAGATGCAGCCTGGCCTCGGCGCGCTTCCGCTGCACGATCTTCCACATGCTGTCGGCGATCAGCCGGGCCTGGCGGGCGTCGGTGTCATCGTATGGCTGGGCCTTATTCCCCACGCCGATCACGAGCACCACATTGTCCTGCGCGTCGAGCACCGGCACGCTGAGGTGGCGGGTCAGCGGGGCGTGGCCCGCCGGCAGACCGCGCCAGCCCGCCGCATCGATGTCGTCATTGTGTATGACCGGGCGCTTTGTGCGCACACAGTCGGCCCAGATCCCGGCCTGCTCGATCGGGTAGTGCGTCTCATGAATCGCCGTACAGTGCGCCTGTGTCGCCAGCGACCACGTGAAGAACTGGAGCGTGAGCTGGTCCGGGTTGACGAAGTGCAGGTAGCCGATCTGGCTGGAGGTGAGGGCGACGGCATGCTCCAGCGCCAGCTGGATGATCGCCGACTCGCTCAGGGTGTAGGCTCGCTCGCTGAGCTCGAAGAGCGCATTCAGGCGCCGGTCGTCCATCTGGAGGGCGGCCTCGGCGCGCTTCATCTCGGTGCGGTCGTGCAGGCTCCCCAGGATGGCCACCGACCGGCCGTCGGCGTCGTGCGCAATTAGCCCGTCCGCATAGACCACGCGCTCCTCGCCGCCGGGCTGGTGGATGCGGTACTCCAGCGGGGCGGGCTCGTGCGCGCTGAGCACATGGGCGTTGGCGGCGCGCACCCGATCCTGATCATCGGGGTGGATGGCCCGCTCAATGACCGTATTGAGATTGCCATCGAAGCTGGCCCGGTCTAGCCCGAAGATCCGAAACATCTCGTCCGACCACGTGACCTGGTTTGTCGCGAAGTCCCACTTCCAGCTGCCGATATGCGCGACGGACTCGGCCCGGGAGAGGATCTCAAGCGTCTCGATGCTGCGGATCTCAGCCTCTTTAAAGGTGGTGATCGGCCGGTGTGAGACCAGGATGCGCCCATCGCCTGGGGCCAGCGGCACGGCACGCATGAGGAACCAGCGCTGCTCCAGTGGCGAGTGGCAGGGATACTCGTAGTAAAAGCTAGCCTGCTGCCCGGCGCGCACGGCGAGGATGCCGCTGAGGATGTGCCGGGCGATCTGGTCGCCCGACCGGGCCGCCCGCGCGCACACGTCGATGTAGTTGGTGCCCGGCCCGGTTGAGCTGAGGATCGGGTCGCCATTCTCCTGGGCGAATCGCCGCCAGGCCGCGTTCACCTGGCTGATCGTGCCATCTTTCTCCAGCAGCGCGATATGATCATCCAGTGCATCAAGAATCATTGAGCTAGTCGAATCGTTATTCATTGCTTGCCCCTGATGCGCTAGTTTTTGCGGAGCGTGATACTTTTGCGCGATGTGATCGCGTAGTATACATCAATTATCTGTAGAGAGGGTGTACAATGAAAGGAGATGATCGGTATCCGTCGCATGCGCCCGTGGAGCCTAACAATAATGGTACCGCTATCTGACACCCAGAAACGGCTCGATAGTATGCGGGACGGATATATCACACACCTTGGCGATCGGGTGCAGGAGATCGCAGCGCACTGGCACACGCTCCGCAGGGGCGACTGGTCGTGGGAGCAGCTGGCTGCGCTGCACCGCCAGGCCCACACGCTGGCCGGGTCCGCGACCGCATTTGGGGTCTCTGCGGTGGGTGCGATGGCGCAGCAGCTTGAGCGGGCGCTCATACAGCTGGAGGCTGCGCACCCGGATGCCGTCTCGCAGGAGATGCGTGCAGCCATCGACCGGCTGATCGAGGATCTGGCCGCAGCGGTCTATGAGGGCGCAGACGACGCGCGCGAATCGCAGCCGCCGCACTCTATGGCGACGACCGGGCGCGCCGAGCGGCAGATCGCCGTGCTGATCGTCGAGGATGACACCGCCGCCGCCGATCACCTGGCCCTCCAGCTCGAGCACTTTGGCTACCAGGCGTTCGTCGCGCGCGCCCTCGATGACGTTGAGGCGGGCGTGCGTGCGCACACGCCCGCCGCGATCGTCATCGATATCGTCTTCCCCGAGGGCGACCTGGCCGGGCCACAGCGCATGGTGGAGACCGCGCGGACGGGGCTCGATGTGCCGGTGATCTTTCTCTCGCAGCGCAGCGACTTCGAGGCCCGGCTCTGGGCTGTGCGCGCGGGTGGCAAGGCCTACCTGACCAAGCCGGTCGATATCGACACCCTGGTGGGCGTGCTCGACACCCTCACCGGCGCCTTTGCCCCCGAGCCCTACCGCGTGCTGATCGTCGATGACACCCGCATGATGAGCACGCTCTACGAGGCGATCCTCCGCGAGGCCGGGATGCGCGCGGTCGCGCTGAACGACCCGACCCAGATCATCCAGGCCCTCTACGAGTTCCAGCCCGACCTGCTGCTGCTCGACATGTACATGCCAACCTGCACGGGCACCGAGGTCGCCGCGCTGATCCGTCAGCAGGCCGCGTTCGTCAGCCTGCCGATCGTCTTCCTCTCCGGGGAGCACGACCGCGCGAACCAGCTCGCGGCCCTCGACCAGGGCGGCGATGACTTCCTCACCAAGCCGATCACGGCCCCGCAGCTGGTGTCGGCGGTGACCAGCCGGACCCGTCGGGCGCGGGCCATGCGCGCCCAGCTCAGCCAGGACGGACTCACCGGCCTGCTCACCCACGCGTCGATCAAAGAGCACGTGGTGCGCGAGATCGCGCGGGCGCAGCGCTACGGCACCCCGCTGACCGTCGCAATGATCGATATCGACCACTTCAAGCGGATCAACGATAGCTACGGCCACGCGGCTGGCGACCGGGTGCTCAAGGGGTTGGCCCGCCTGCTCAACCAGCGGCTGCGTGTGAGCGACAGCATCGGGCGCTACGGCGGCGAGGAGTTTCTGATCATCCTGCCGCAGACGGATGGCCCGACCGCGCTCTGTGTGATTGATAACATCCGCGCGCGCTTTGCGACGATCGGCCACCAGTTCGGCGACACCGAGGCGACCGTGACCTTCAGCGGCGGGATCGCGAGCCTGAGCGCTGTCGACGCCAGATCGCTGCTTGAGGCCGCAGATGCGGCGCTCTATGCGGCAAAGCACGCGGGGCGCAACCAGATCGTGTGTGCAACGTAGAAGGAATCTGTCATGCCGACGCCACCCCAGCCCATCCCAGACGAGCCCGCGCGGCAGGCGGCACTTGACCAGTACCAGATCCTCGACACCCCCTCGGAGGAGGCGTTCGACGAGATCGTCCGCCTGGCAGCCGAGATCTGTGGCACCCCGATCGCGATGGTCAGCCTGATCGATGCGCACCGCCAGTGGTTTAAGTCCCGCATCGGCCTCGACGCTACGGAGACCGCGCGCGACATCGCGTTCTGCGCCCACGGGATCACCCAGCCCGAGGATCTCTTCGTGGTGCCGGACGCGCAGCGGGACGCGCGCTTCGCCGACAACCCCCTCGTGACGGACGCGCCGAATGTGCGCTTCTACGCTGGCATGCCGCTGATCACCCCAGAGGGCCACGCGGTCGGTATGCTCTGTGTGATCGATCACGTGCCGCACGACATCACGCTAGCCCAGCGCCGCGCGCTCCAGGTGCTCGGCCACCAGGTCGTGACGCAGATGGAGCAGCGCCGCCAGATCCGCGAGCTGCAAGATGCGGTCGCGGCCTTCGCCATCAGCGAGCAACGCGCGCAGAAGCTTGTGGATGAGTCGCAGCGTCAGGCGCGCACTCTGGCCCTGCTCGACCAGGTGCGCAACGCGATGGCCTACGACCTCGATCTGGATGCGGCGATCCGCACGATGGTCGAGGCCAGCGCGGCGGTTCTCGGCTACGCGTATATCAGCGTGTACCTGCGCAAGGGCGACGCGCTCAACCTCATGCACCAGTTTGGCTACACCAACACCGCGCCAGTCATCCCGATCACCAAAGGGGTCATCGGGCGGGTCGCCCGCAGCGGCGTGCCGGTGCTGCTCGCCGACATCCGCGCCGACCCCGATGCCATCCTGGTCGACCCGAAGATTGTGGCCGAGGTCTGTGTGCCGGTGTGCGTGCGCGATGCGGTCGTCGGCGTGCTGAACGTCGAGAGCACGCAGCCCGGCGCCCTCGGGCCAGACGACCGCGACCTGCTGATCGCGCTCGGCGACCATGTCTCGGTGGTGATCGAGCGCGCCCAGCTCTATGCAGACCAGCAGCGCACGGTGCGCGAGACGCTGCTGCTGAACCGGGTGATCGCCGCCGCCGCCGCCGCCACTGACGTCACCACGGTGCTCGATGAGGTCTGCAGCGAGCTGGCCCAGGCCTTCGATGTGCCCCAGGCGGCATGCGCGCTGCTCGATGAAGATGAGGCGCACCTCACGGTGGTGAGCGAGTACTGTGCGCCGGGCCGGCCCTCGGGCA
>JBAXES010000145.1:0-8478 GCA_037140315.1 Chloroflexales bacterium | reverse complement strand
TGGAGCGGGAGACGAGACTCGAACTCGCGACAGCCTGCTTGGGAAGCAGGTACTCTACCAACTGAGTTACTCCCGCGTCACGGCCAAGTATAGCACCCGTGAGAATCCCTGTCAATCGCTAGCGGCTCGCCGGCTCGCCCTGGGAGGGGCGCGGGGAGGGCTTGTCCCTCCCCGAAAAATCACCCACCATAATCGCTATGGTGACCCACTAGGGCATCAGGCGATAGCCCACGCCCCACTCGGTGAGCAGCAAGGTGGGGGTGCGCGGGTCAAGCTCGATCTTGCGGCGCAGGTGCCAGATATACACCTTAAGGTAGTCGTTATCCTTCGTGTACTCCTGGCCCCACACGGCGCGCAGCAGCGTCTCGTGCTCGACCACCCTGCCGGAGTTCTCGGACAGGATAAGCAGCAGGTGGTACTCGGTGGGGGTGAGGTCGACCGCCTCACCGCGCACGCGCACCTCACGCTTCTGCTGGTCGATCTGGATCTGGCCGTCGCCGGCGGTGAGCGGCCGATAGGCCGGGGGCACGCGGCGCAGCAGGGCGCGGATGCGCGCCGAGAGCTCGTCCATGTTGAACGGCTTGAGCAGGTAGTCGTCGGCGCCGCGGTCGAGGCCGGTGATCACATCCTCGCTCTGCACCTTTGCGGTCAGCATCAGGATCGGGATCTGCGAGAACTCGCGCACCTTACCGCATGCCTCGACGCCGTCCATCTCGGGCATCATGACATCGAGGATCACCATGTCGGGGCGCTGCTCGCGCACCGCCTGGACGCACTGCAGCCCGTTGGCGGCCTGGATGACGTTATAGCCTTCGTGCTCAAGGTTGATACGGATCAGCTCACGCAGACCGTTGTCGTCGTCAACCACCAGGATGGTACGCTGCTCCATGTGCAATCCTTGCGTTAGGGTGCGCCGAGGGCCAACCCTTCCCGCTGCAACTCAGTAAACCGGGCGGTTACGTCATCAAGCGTAAGTTCACCGACATGGACATAGCGGATACGGCCCTGCGCATCAATGAAGAAGCTGGTTGGCAGCGGGAACACCCGGAACGCATTCGTCACACTGCCGTCACGATCAAGCGCGATCGGGTAGGTCAGGTTGTACTGTGCGACGAACGCACGGATCGCGTCCTCGCTGGTGCCCTGCATCTTCTCATCATCGGTCAGGTTCACGCCGATGATCGCCAGCCCGCTATCGCCGTAGCGCTGGTTGGCCGCCTGGAGCGCCGGCATCTCGCGCTTGCACGGCTCACACCAGGTGCCCCAGAAGTTCACCAGCACCACCTTCCCGCGGTACGCCGTCAGGCTGACGCTGTCGCCCGCCACCGTCTGAAGGCTGAAGGCTGGGGCGGGGCGGTTAACCTCGCCCATCGCCTGGCTCTGGACATCAGCGCCCCGGCCAGTGATCACCCAGATCGCCGCCACCAGGGCCAGGGCGGCGGCCACCCCCACGGCGGCGAACATCCGCTCGCGCGGGCTGATCTGGCGCCGCGCGCTGACGCGGGCCGTGCCGCGGTCAGGGGGGGCGACGCCGATGCTGACATCATACTGACGCCGGCGGGCTGGGTCAGACAGGATAGCGTAGGCCCGATCAATCTCGGCGGTGCGCTCTGCGGCCACCCGCCGCAGATCATCGTCCAGATCGGCGACGCGATCAGGGTTATAGCGCTCGCGCTGACGCTGATAGGCAGCGCCGATCTCGTCGCTGCCCGCCTGTGAGTCCAGGCCCAACAGTGCGTAGTGTGTACTCATAGGTGATACGCCTCAGTGCCTGTATTTTAACACAGGTGCTTTAACTTTTGTCGGACAGCTTCGGGCAAAAGTTAAAATCAGCGGCTATACTTGGCGATCAGCTGGCGGGCCTGCTGGGCCACCCCCGGCTCAACATTGGGCATCACAATGGCCTTCTGCCACTGCTCAAGGGCCTGCGCCTTCTGCGGCGGGCTAGCTGCTACCAGGCACAGCCCCTTGCTGAGCAGGGCGCGCCCCTCCTCAGGGGAGTCCTTGATCGCCCGATCCGCCTCGCGAAGCCCCTGGGTGACGAAGCTCTGGTCGTTCACGCCCTCACCGTAGTAGCAGAGCGCCGTGGCCATATCAGCGCGGACCACGGCATTCGTGGGCGTGATCGCCAGGGCCTTCGTGTAGGCGTCGCGAACCTCCAGCCAGCGCGGCAGCCGCTCGACGTAGGTGCCCTGGAGGCTCTGGTCGCCGCCCTCGATCCGCTCGCGCACCACCACCACGCTATCGTAGAGGGCGTTGCCAAGCTCGACCCATGCCTTGTCGTTATCGGGCACGCTATTTGCCACCTGGCGCGCGGCGGCGATCTGGGCCTCGAACTGGTTGATAAGCTCATCGACCGAGGGCGTCGGCGCGGCGGCCGTGGGCTGGCCGATCGGGCTCGGCCCGCTCTGTCCGCTCTGTCCGCTTGCTGCAGGCTGCGTCGCATTCTGCGCCGTGGTGATCAGCGTGATCAGGACGATAGCGAAGGTGGCCACGCCAACGATGAGCGCTGGCGCGACCCACGCCGGCAGGCGCCGGCCGCGGCCGGCCTGCCGACCGCTGCGGCGCGGGGCCTGGCTGGGCGGCAGTAATGGCTGGGCGTTAAAGTCCCTCGACCGCTCCTGGCGCCGCGCCGGGGGCAGCGGGCGATAGTCGATCAGGTCGTCGTCGTCTGGGGCCAGCTCGTCTGGCGCCGCCGGCCCGCGCTGCTGGCCAGGCTGCGTCACGGCGGCCCGTGTCAGCAGCTCGGCGTCAAATGTGGCGCGGCGCGCCGGGTCGCTCAGGATGGCGTACGCCCGCTCGATCTCATCGCGGCGGCGCCGGGCCAGCCCGACCAGCTCATCGGCGGCGCCCTCAAGCTGCGCCGGGTCGTAGCGCTGGCGGAGGCGGTCATACGATGCGCGGATAGCCTCGGAGTCGGCCTTCGGGTGAACTTGCAGAGTCTCGTAGTAGTCTTGCATATCCAGAACATCAGTCGGCCATATGCTGCGCACACACCGCCAGCTGAGACGAAGCGAGGAAGAAATCGGATGTCGTAGGGGCGGCTTGTGGGCCGCCCCTACGACATCATCGGGCAAAGGCTAGTCGCCGCTGGCGGGGCGGGGGGGACGCGGCCAGAGCCGCCCGAGGCGACCGCCGAACAGGCCCTTGGGCAGGCGGACGCGCTCGCCGGCCAGGGCGGCCCGGCCCTCAAGGTAGCGCCGCAGCACTGCGATCATGCCGCCGATCACGCCGATCACCAGCCCGATCCAGACAAACACCACCAGCGGCTTGACGCTCACGGTGATCACGGCCTTGGCAGGCACCACCGGCAGGGTGTCGAGGCCCGCGCCCTTACCCTCCAGCAGCACCATGCGGTTGGTCGGGTCAACCTCAAGCAGGGTGATGGTCTGGCCGCCGGGCAGGGCCGTCGCGATATGCTCCAGCTTCTGGTCGCCGGTCGTCGCGTCAGAGGAGACCTGGATCGTCGGCTCGACCTCGCTGGTCTTGCCGTTATAGACGACGCTGAGCTTTGCGCCGACCTTGATCGGGCCGCCGCTGTTCATCGCATTACGATCGAGGTTAAAGTCGAGGAAGGTGATCTCGTACGGCCCCATGGTCGCCGTCTTACCGGCGCCGATGATCGGCCGGGCCGGGTTGCTCTCCGGGTCGTAGCCGGCCGGCGCAATGTAGATGTCCTGGTAGAGCAGGCTGTAGATCGCCGGGGTCTGCATGGTCGAGCCCATGCGATCATTGTAGTAGAGGAAGGGCCGGGCGTTAAAGATGTCGCTCTTCCCGTCGTTGACGGTGATGTCAAGCACGCCGCGCTGCTGCGCGTCCTGCTGGTAACCGTTGAAGGTGAAGTCGTAGCCGTAGATCTTGGTCGTCTCGCCGGGCGCCATCACCAAACGCTGGTCGGGGGTGGCGTAGGCGCTGGAGCCGACCATGCCGATCAGGGTCAGGCTAAAGCCGAGGTGGGCCATGTAGCCGCCGATGCGCATCCAGCCGCCGCGCAGAGTGCGGATCAGCATCACCAGGTTCGTGCCGATCGCGAAGGTGCCGCCGGCCACGTAGGCCAGCGAGACCAGATCGCGCACGTTGATCAGCATCGCCGCCACAGCGGCGACCACGGCGGCGAGGGCGGGCCAGCGCATGGCCCGCAGCAGGTGGCGCATGTTGGCGTCGCGCCAGCCCAGCAGCGGGCCGAGGATCATCAGGATGATGATCACCGCGCCGAGGGGCGGCACCGTGCGCTTGTAGAAGCTCGCCGCCAGGCTGAAGCGACCGTCGGTGAAGGGCTGAGCCTGGGGGTTCATCGCCGTGCCATCGTCGATCTCGAAGGCCCCGCTCATCCATGTCTGCAGCGTGTGGCCCACGCCGGGGATGGCCGAGATCACCGGCATCGAGGTGCCGACGCTGACCACCAGGGCGGTCACGACGAAGGAGATGATCGCCAGGACGAAGAAGCTGTCCCGCGAGAAGAACTTACTGCTCAGCGGGCGGGCCGGGATGTCTCGCCAGCGTAGGGCGAAAAGCCCCAGGGAGAGCGCGAGCAGGACGCACAGGAACACCACCAGGCCAGTGAAGATGCCCTCGGCAACAAACGAGTGTACCGAGAAGTTCGCGTAGACGCCGCTGCGGGTCAGGAAGGTGGCGTAGAAGACCGTGATGTAGCCCAGCAGGGCCAGGAACAGGTTCGCCTTGCGCATCCCGCCGTGGGAGCGCTGGAGCACCATGCCGTGCATCAGGGCGGTGAGCACCAGCCAGGGCACCAGCGACGAGTTCTCCACCGGGTCCCAGCCCCAGTAGCCGCCCCAGCCCAGGGTCTCGTAGGCCCAGTAGCCGCCGAGCAGCAGGGCGAGGCCGAGGAAGGCCCAGGCCGCGATCGTCCAGGGCATGGCGCGGGCGACCCAGGTGTCGTAGTCGCGGCGCACCAGGGCGCTGATGGCGAAGGCGAAGGGCACGGTGGTGAGGGCGTAGCCGACGAAGAGGATCGGCGGGTGGATGATCATCCAGGGGTTGTGCAGGAGCGCGTTGAGCCCCTTGCCATCTGCCGGTGTGGGCGACGCCGCCAGGCCAGTGGTCGCGTCGAGCAGCGGCTTGAAGGGGTTCAGGGTGAGCACGAAGAAGAGCAGGGCCACCTGCACCACCATCATCACCACGAGCGCATAGGGCTCGTGGTGCTTCGTCCGGCGCACCATCAGGGCGGCGGCGGCGCTGCCCCAGATCGTCCAGATCAGGAAGCTGCCCGGCTGCCCGGCCCAGCTCGCCGCCACCGTGAAGAGGAACTCCAGGTCACGCGAGCTATAGTTATAGACGTAGTCGATGTCGAAGCGGTGCGCCAGGAAGAGCGTGAGCAGCAGAGACCAGGCCATCAGCAGGGTGCCGAGGGAGCTGAAGACGCCGAAGCGGGCATAGAGCAGGGCCTGGCGAGTGCCGCGGATCACCAGTGCGTAGCCGACGATCGCCAGCAGGGCCATGGAGATCGAAGTGACGATCAGGAATGTGCCGAGAGCATACATACGCGCGCCTTCTAGGGTTTGGCCTGCGGGCCATACTGATCAGGTTTGGGGCTGCCGCCCTAAAAACCCTATCGCTATCGATTGAGGTGGGGGGCCTCAACCGATAGCGATGCCGATTACCGGGGGCCTGCGGCCCTGTCAGCTACTTGGTCGCGTTCGCCTGGAGCTCCTGGTACTTCGAGGGGCACTTCACCAGCAGGTCGTCGGCCAGGAATGCCTGCTGGGCGCTGTCGTAGTGGCCGATGGCGACGATACTGATCGCCTGCTCGAAGTTCGCCGGGCGCGGCTGGCTGGAGATCACCTTGACCAGCTTCTTGTTTGAGTCCTGGAGCATGAAGGTGAACTGGCCCTTGGCGTCCATCTCGCCCTTGGAGCCCAGGAAGCCGGCCAGCTGGATGCTGCGCGAGCTGCTGATCGCCTCGTCCACGCTGGTGGTGTAGGCGCGGAAGGCGTCCTTGAAGCCGAAGACGCCGTAGACGATCGCCAGCAGAATGATGCCGAGGCCGGCGATGTGGAGCGGCTTGATCTCGAAGCCGCGGCGGGCTGGTGCGTGCACAGTGGCCATAGCTACCCTCGTGTTATTGCTGCGGCGGGGCGCCCCCGCGCCAGCACTTACTTCTCTACCGGCTCACCCGCGCTCACCCGCGTGACGGTGGCCCGCGGCGCGGCGGGCTGCTCGCGCCGCTCCTCGCGCTCGATCTCGCGCCTGAGGGCGCGGGCCTGCGAGTCGATCCGCCAGAGGTAGGCGAAGATCCCGATCCAGACCGACAGCGTCACGGCCATGGCGACGTAGACCGCCGCGCCTGCGTCGAGCGCCACGTTCATATGCGCGACCCCTCTCTGCGCGCCAGCGCCCACTGCACGCTCAGCAGCGTCGCCCGCACATTCATCATCCAGAAGAACAGGGCGGTGAAGCCGAAGATCGAGGCCAGGAAGGTCAGCAGGGTGCGCCCGTTATCGATCAGGCCCGTGCCGGGCGCCTCGATGTTCAGCCGCACGCTGTTCGCCACCATATCCACGCCCTCCACCACCAGGCGGAAGCGCAGGCCGGGGAAGTTCGGCCGATCTATGATCTTGTGGCTGGCCGTGTCGTAGGTCGGGCTCAGGGTCGCGACGCTCGCCATCCCCGGCTCCGTCACCTCAACCTTGGCCGTCACCACGTCGCCGACTCGGTCAAGGCTGATCAGCTCGACCTTGCGGTCACCCAGCAGCCCCAGCGTGCCCACCCCCAGATCCACGCCCTCACACTTGCTGCCCTGGATGAAGGCGCAGTTGGGGTGCAGGGTGCTGTCGCTGATCCGCGGGGCGACGAAGATCAGGAAGGGCATGGTCACAAAGGCGAACAGCGAGTAGACCGCGCTGAGCTGGCGGCGGCGGGCCACGTCCTCGATCGAGGAGCGCAGGGCGAAGAGGGCGGCGTAGATCAGCAGCAGCACGAAGATCGAGGTCTGCCGCGGGTCCCAGTTCCAGTAGACGCCCCAGACCACCTGCGAGAAGATCGCCCCGGTGACGGTGGCGAGCACCGTGAAGAGGAAGCCGCTCTCGGCGGCGGCGAGGGCGTAGTCATCGTGCTTCGGCTGGCCGCGCCAGAGGTAGAGCCCGCTGAACAGGGCCGACACGGTGAAGGCCAGCACGCTCACCCACGCCGTGGGCACGTGCATGATGATGATCCGCCCGGCGTTGCCGAGGCCCTCGTACTGCGGCACCACGACAAACATAGATACCGCGACCGCCGCGATCCACACGCCAATCAGCAGCTTGGCAGCCTGGGCCATCCGCTGTGCCATCGGCCAACGCCTTTCCTAGTTCCCTGTCGTATGGGAAGATCCTGTTTGACGTATCATACTACGCCCGTGCGCGCAGAACAACAGCGATTTGCCGACATAGGGCCACCCAGCCCGAGACGTTGGGACCCAGGCGCATTTTATCATGGAGCACACGCATCGCATGGGAAATATATCACATGTGAGAGGATCCGCCGACAGGGACCTGACCACGATGTGTTGAGAAGCCGCCTCCGGCGGGGGAGGTGCGGCCCCAGTAACAACATGATCAGACGTATGCCCGCAGCTACGCCTCCCAGACAAAGCGGAAGAGCATGAGTGAGGCGACGAACGTGGCCACGGCGTAGGCCACCAAGGTGCCGATAGCAGGCATAGCCAGGGCCATCCCGGCACTATCGAGGGTGAGGGCGGTGGCCTGGATGGCGACGATCAGCGGGGGGACAAGCAGGGGGAAGGCGAGGACGGCGAAGAGCGCGCTCTTAAAGCTAGCCCTGGCGATGATCGCGGCCAGGATGGTGGTCGCCGTCGCCAGACAGAGCCCGCCCGCCGACAGCACCAGGGTGAAGGCCAGCGGGCTGCCCACCTCGATGCGCACCAGCACAATGAAGAGCAGGCTCGTGACGGCCCCCAGCAGCACGAGCAGCGCCAGGTTGAAGAGCAGCTTGCCGAGGTAGACGGCGATCGGCGGCGCGGCCAGGCGCAGGGCGGCCATGGTGCGCGTCTCCTCCTCGTACACAAACCCGCGCGAGAGGCCGTTGAGCGCGGCGAAGAGCAGGGCGATCCAGAGCAGGGCCGACTGGATGAGCAGGTACTCGTCGCTGCGCCGCAGGCCGATAAAGCCCACGCCCAGGCTCACCGCCACGGCCGCGCTGGCGGCGAAGAGCACCAGGGCGTTGAGGGCGTAGCGGGTGCGCAGCTCGCTGCGCAGATCTTTTATAAAGATCGCCCACGCAGCAGCCATCAGGCCGCTCAGCCCGACGGGGCGTACAGCTTGCCGGCCCACGATCTCTTGCGGCTCAGGTCGCACGTGCATAAGCGCTTATTGGCCAAACTCTAGCAGCAGATCCGCGTAGCGCAGCTCGCGGGGGTCGTTGGTGGCGACCACCACGATGCCGCTACGGCGCTGGCGAGCGATCACCTGGTCGACCACCTCGGCCCCGCGGGCGTCGAGCGTCACGGTGGGCTCGTCGAGC
>JBAXES010000144.1:0-8522 GCA_037140315.1 Chloroflexales bacterium | reverse complement strand
CGCCGCGATTGTACCACAATGCAAACCGTGTTTCAAAGCTGTGGTGGAGGTTCGCTCGATGCAGTCTGCGCCTGCTCCCAAACTCATGGTCAAGCGCCAGGATGGCCAATTCCGCGAGCTTGAGTGGGATCGCGAGGCGATCTCGGTTGGGCGCGACGGGGCCAACGATATTGTGATCGACCACCCCCTGGCCTCGCGTCGCCACGCCCGCTTCGAGCGGGATGGCGACGGTTTCGCGATCCACGATCTTGAGAGTACGAACGGTACGTTTGTGAATGGGGAGCGCCTCACGGGCTCCTATGTGCTGCATAGCCAGGACCAGGTGATCATCGCCGACACGGTGATCATCTTCCAGGACCCTGAGGCCACCATGAAGGGCGTGCTCCCGCCCGACCTGCTGCGGGCCGTCCGCGAGGAGCTGCGGGTCGACAGCCGCACCAAAGAGGTCTTCATCCGCGGCCAGCCCCTCGACCCGTCGCTCACCGTTAAAGAGTTCCAGCTCCTCGAGATGCTCTACAGCCGTCGCGCCCAGGTGATCAGCAAGGATGAGATCGCCCGCGAGGTGTGGGACTACGAGGTGTTTGATTATAACGCGATCGACGCCCTGGTCTATCGCCTGCGCCAGCGGATCGAGCCCGACCCGGCCAACCCGCGCTACCTCGTCACCCAGCGCGGCTTTGGCTACAAGCTGATCACGTCCCCCGAGTGACAGGGTCCCTCCCGTAAGGGCGCCGCGGCGCCGCGCTGCTGCGCCCCGACAACCTGCTACCTTGTGTTAGACAAGGTTTCAGCGTACGTTACCGTTCAGGCAATTGCACTGCATCAGGATGCGGTATTTCTGTTCCCTGTTCCCTGTAACCTTGTCTTATGGGCATATCATGACAGTAATGACCCTCACCTCACGCGCCCGCCTGCGCGGCACCGTCGATGTGCCCGGCGATAAGTCGATCTCGCACCGCGCGGTGATCTTCAACGCCGTGGCCGAGGGCAGCGCGCGGATCACGAACTTCCTCGCCGGGGCCGACTGTCTGAGCACGATCGCCTGCGCCCGCGCCCTCGGCGTCGAGGTAACACGCGCGGGCGACGAGGTCCACGTGCGCGGCGTCGGCCTGCGCGGCCTGCGCGAGCCCGCCGATCTCCTCGACTGCGGGAACTCGGGCACCACCCTGCGCCTGCTCGCCGGCCTGCTCGCCGGCGCACCGATCTTCAGCGTGCTCACCGGCGACGCCTCCCTGCGCTCGCGCCCCCAGCACCGCATCGTCGAGCCGCTGCGCGCCCTCGGCGCGCAGATCGACGGCCGCCAGTCGGGCGACCGAGCGCCCCTCGCGGTGCGCGGCGGCGCGGTGCGCGGCGGCTCCTACCGCCTGCCCGTCGCCTCGGCCCAGGTGAAGTCGGCCCTGCTCCTGGCCGCCCTCGGCGGCAGCGGCCCGCTCACCCTCACCGGGCGGATCGACTCACGCGACCACACCGAGCGCATGCTCACGGCCATGGGCGTCGATCTCCAGATCGGCCCCGGCCAGATCACCCTGCACCCGCCGACCCACCCGGTGCTGCCCTACCCGCTCTCGCTGCGCGTCCCCGCCGACCCGTCCAGCGCCGCGTTCTGGTGGGTCGCGGCCGCCATCCACCCCGACGCCGAGCTGGCCACCCCCGGCGTCTGCCTGAACCCGACCCGCACCGGCGCCCTCGATGTCCTGCGCGCGATGGGCGCGGCGATCACGATCACGAACCAGCGCACAGAGGGCAGCGAGCCGGTCGGCGATGTCACCGTGCGCTCCTCGCACCTGCGCGGCACGGTCATCGACGGCGACCTGATCCCGCGGCTGATCGATGAGATCCCCATCCTCGCCATCGCCGCCGCCTGCGCCGAGGGCGAGACGCTCGTGCGCGACGCCCAGGAGCTGCGGGCCAAGGAGACCGACCGCATCGCCACGGTGGCCGCCGGCCTCGCCGCCCTCGGCGTCGCGGTCGAGCCGACGAGCGATGGCATGGCCCTGACCGGACTCGGCGGCCCGGCGCTGCGCGGCGCCGCGCTCCAGAGCCACCACGACCACCGCCTGGCGATGGCCTGGGCCGTCGCCTCGCTCGTCGCCTCTGGCGAGACGACTATCGCCGACCCGGAGTCGGCCGCTGTGTCCTACCCCGGCTTCTGGGAGACGCTGAGAGGAATTGAGAATCTTGAAGGTTGAATGCTGAATGCCGCATAGCGCGACATTCAGCATTCAACCTTCAACACTCAACATTAGCTTATGAGCGAAACCTTCAGCTTTAAGATCGAGGTCTTCACCGACACCCTGCTGATCACCGGCAGCTACGACCTGCCGCTCTACCGGCGGCTGAGCGACGCGATCAACAGCCGCCTGCACCGCTTCGTCACCCTGCGCGATGCGAGCGTGGCCCCGATCTGGAAGCCGCAGCAGAGCCAGCGCGTGCCCCAGATGCTCGTCGACCTCGGCAGCGCCCTGCTCGTCGCCGTGATCGAGGAGCCGCCGGCACCGCCCGGGTTCGTCGCCCCCGCCCACCTCCGCGATCCGCAGCCGATGATGTTCTTTACGGCGGCCTTCGCCATGCGCGCCGACTTCTACAAGCGCACGGATATGGAGCTGGTGGCGATGCTCGGCGAGATGACCGACGACTTCATCCCGCTCAGCAATGTCTCGATCTACCCGCTCCACGGCGGGGCCTCCCTCACGCGCGCGTTTGTCTGCCTCAGCCGCACCCGCATCCAGGCCCTCTTCACCGTCGGCGCGCCACCGGCGGGCGCGCCTGCGCCCGCCCCCGCCCCTGCCCCGGAGGCCGAGGCCGCGCCCGCCGATGATATGCCCTCAGAAGCCTAGAGAAAGGATCACCTGTGAAGATCCTTGTCACCGGGGGCGCCGGCTATATTGGCAGCGCCACCGCCGCCGAGCTGCTCGTCGCCGGGCATCAGGTCGTCGTCTTCGATAACCTCTACCAGGGCCACCGCCAGGCCGTTCCCGCCGGGGCCGCCTTTGTCCAGGGCGACCTGGCCAGCCGCGATGACCTCGCCCGCCTGTTCGTCGACCACCCCGGCATCGAGGGGGTCATGCACTTCGCCTCCTACACCCTGGTCGGCGAGAGCATGCAGCGGCCCCTGCTCTACCTGCGCGATAACCTGGTGAACGCGGCCAACCTGCTTGAGGCCGCCGTGGCGGCCGACGTGCGCCGCTTTATCCTCTCGTCGACGGCGAACCTCTTCGATGACCCGGCCAAGATGCCGATCGATGAGCACGAGCGGATCGTCCCCGGCTCGCCCTACGGCGAGTCGAAGTTCTTCATCGAGCGCCTGCTGCACTGGTTCGAGCGGATCTACGGCCTGAGGTACGCCTGCCTGCGCTACTTTAACGCCAGCGGCGACAGCCCCGACCGCGGCGAAGACCACGACCCCGAGACGCACCTGATCCCGCTGATCCTCCAGGTGGCCCTCGGCCAGCGCGCGCAGATCACAATCTTTGGCGACGACTACCCCACCCCCGACGGCACCTGCGTGCGCGACTACGTCCACGTCCTTGACCTGGCCCAGGCCCACATCCTGGCCATGGAGTCCCTGGACCGGATCGGCTCGCGCAAGTATAACCTGGGCAACGGCAGCGGCTTCAGCGTGCGCGAGGTGCTGGAGACGGCGCGCAGGGTGACCGGCCACCCCATCCCGCACGTGGTCGGGCCGCGCCGCGCCGGCGACCCGGCCACCCTGGTGGCCGCCTCCGAGTCGATCCGCCGCGAGCTGGGCTGGCACCCGCGCTACCCCGGCATCGAGGCGATCATCGCGAGCGCCTGAGAGTGGCACCGCACCCACCCCAACGGGTACGGGGGGTGAGGGCCCCCGGCTTACGTGGCCGCCCCTACGAGGCCTTCTTGCGCGTCGGCCGCTTGCGATCAGACGCGCGCTTCCAGCCGATCGCCTCGATGGCGCGCGAGTCCGGGCCATACTGGGCGAACACCTGGGCCTTGGCGATGCGCAGCGCCCCGTGCAGCGCCAGGCCCGTCTCGGCCTCGATGTCCTCGGCCGCCAGCAGGGCCTTGTCCGCCTGCAGGCGCTCATCGCGCAGCCGCGCCGTCTCGTGCTCGGCCGCCTTCAGCGTCTCGTCGAGCTGGAGCAGCGCATCCACCGTGCAGGTCGGGTTGACCGACTGATAGCCGGGGAGCCCCAGGATGCCTTTCAGCGCCGCGCGGTCCTCTGCGATCTCGGCCGGGCTCAGTTTTCGGGCCATACGTCCTCCTTCGTGTAGGATGTGTAGCTTCGACGCCCCGGAGGGCTCGGCTTCAGTATAGCCACCCCGAGAAAAAATTTATAACCGCCTCGCCGGGTGACCTCCGTTCGCGTCGGGAGGGCTCCCGTTCAAGTCGGGAGGGCTCCCGTTCGCGTCGGGAGGGTTCCCGTTCAAGTCGGGAGGGTTCCCGTTCAAGTCGGGAGGGTCCTCGTTTGAGTCGGGAGCCGTATCGATGATGTAGGGCCGACCCACGTGTCGGCCCTCACTGCACGCGATGGTGCCGGGGGCAACTAGCTTTATCACCTGAGAAACATCGAGGTTGTCATGCTGAGCGCAGCGAAGCATCTTCCAGTCGCTCAGTGGGAAGACCCCTCGCTGCGCTCGGGGTGACAGGGTGGGGATGTTTCTTCCGGCGCCACTGGCCGCCGGGCCATTGGATACTCAGGGTGACATGCGCCCGTCTTTGTCGGCGACACGAGCGGGCACCCTCCTACGTTCGCCTCCCCACCTCATCTGCTACAATGGCCGCACTGAACCCCACCCGCATAGCGAAGGGAGACGACGATGTTACCCCCCTACCGTAGCGAGCCATACGGCGACTTCTCCAGCTCCGAGCGCCGCGCGGCCATGCAGCGCGCCCTGCGCCACGTGTCCGGCCAGTTCGGGGCCACTTACCCGCTGGTGATCGGCGGCCAGCACATCCTGCGCGACGAGAGGCTGGCCTCGATCAACCCCGCCGAGCCGAAGAAGGTGGTCGGCTACGTGGCGAAGGCCGACCAGGAGCTGGCCGGCCAGGCCGTGCTGGCCGCCGAGGCCGCCTTCCACACCTGGAGGCGCGTCCCGGTGGAGGCCCGCGCCCAGGTGCTGCTGCGCGCCGCCGCGATCATGCGCCGCAACAAGGAGGAGCTGGCCGCCTGGATGGTCTACGAGGTGAGCAAGAGCTGGGTCGAGGCCGACGCCGATGTGGCCGAGGCGATCGACTTCTGCGAGTACTACGCCCGCCAGGCGCTTGATCTCCAGGGCCACGACCAGCCCCTGGCCCCCAACCCCGGCGAGTACCTCCAGCTGCGCCAGATCCCGCTCGGCCCCGGCGTCGCCATCCCGCCCTGGAACTTCCCCCTGGCGATCGCCACCACCCTCACCGTCGCCCCGATCGTGGCCGGCAACACGGTGGTGCTCAAGCCCTCGCCGCGCGCCCCGATCATGTCGGTGCGCCTGGTGGAGATCCTGGAGGCCGCCGGCCTGCCGCCCGGGGTGGTCAACCTGGTGATGGGCGACGACGAGGTGCTGGGCGACTACCTGGTCGACCACCCCAGGGTGCGCTTCATCGGCTTCACCGGCTCGAAGAACGTGGGCCTGCGCGTGCTCAGCCGGGCCGCGGTGCGCCACGCGGGCCAGAGCTGGCTCAAGCGCACCATCCTGGAGATGGGCGGCAAGGACGCGACGGTGGTCGATGAGACGGCTGACCTGGACGCCGCCGCCGACGGGATCGTGGCCGGGGCCTTCGGCTTCCAGGGCCAGAAGTGCAGCGCCTGCTCGCGGGCGATCATTGTGGAGCCGGTCTACGACGCGGTGCTCCAGCGGGTGATCGCGAAGGCCCAGAAGCTGCGTGTGGGCAACCCGGCCCAGCCCGAGACGAACGTCTCCGCCGTGATCGACAGGCGCGCCTTCGACAGCATCAGCGGCTATATCGAGATCGGCCAGTCCGAGGGCCGCCTGGTGGTCGGCGGCGAGGTGGTCGACCACGAGCTGATCAAGGACGGCGGCTACTTCATCAACCCCACCGTGTTCGCCGACGTCAGCCCCAGGGCGCGCATCTCCCAGGAGGAGATCTTCGGGCCGGTGCTGGCGGTGACCAAGGCGAAGGACTTTGACGAGGCCCTGGCGATCGCCAACGACACCGAGTACGGCCTGACCGGCGCCCTCTACTCGCGCGATGTGTCTCGCCTGGAGCGCGCCCGCGAGGAGTTCCACGTCGGCAACCTCTACCTCAACCGCAAGTGTACCGGCGCCACCGTGGGCCTGCACCCCTTCGGCGGCTTCAATATGTCGGGCACCGACAGCAAGGCCGGCGGCCCCGACTACCTGCGGCTCTACACTCAGGCCAAGTCGATCGCCGAGAAGCTCTAGCCAGAGGGCCGCCGCCCTCCAAGCCGATAGGCAATACCGCAGAAGGAGCGCTGTCAATGGTGTCATTCCGAGCGCAGCGAGGAATCTTCCCGTTCCCGTTATGGGAAGACCCCTCGCTGCGCTCGGGGTGACCGGCGAAGACGTTGCTCCCGGCGACACTGGCCCGTCGGCGATTGGGTACTCAGGGTGACGGCCTTACTGCTGCGGTATTGCGCCGACAGAGTATGCAGAGCGGTCGCCAGCAAAGCTGGCGACCGCTCTGCATACTCTGTGCCCCCCCCATTTGGATCATGTGTCTAAGTACAGGGCACACAACCTTGTCAGTATCGCCCGATGGTATGTCTATACTTTTTTTCTATAATAGTGGCTGTCGGAGGTGTGCGGGGTTTGGATAGTTTTGCTAAGCGTTAGGTGGCGCGCGGTAATGGTGCCGCGTGTGACCCCGAAGATCGATTAATTACAATCTAGCGTGCCTTGGCGGCGATGCCCTGACGATGCGTTATGATCGTCGGGTTTTTTTTGTGCCTTGTAGTGGGTAATAAGGAGCTGTGCCTTGGATGCGATCAATGGAGCTGACACCACCTGGATCCTGGTGTCGAGCGCGCTGGTGATGCTGATGACCCCGGCCCTCGGCCTCTTCTACGGCGGCCTGGTTCGCCAGAAGAACGCCCTTTCGACAATTATGCACAGCTTCTTCATGCTTGGGTTTGTGAGCGTGATCTGGGCGCTGGTGGGCTACAGCCTGGCATTTAGTCCAAGTATCGGCGGGATCATCGGCGGACTGAGCTGGGTCGGCCTGGCCGGCGTGGGCCTGGAGCCGAACGCCGACTACGCCCCGACCATCCCGCACCAGGCGTTCATGATCTACCAGATGATGTTCGCGGTGATCACGCCCGCCCTGATCTCGGGCGCCTTCGCCGAGCGCAAGCGCTTCAAGGCCTTCGTGATCTTCTCGCTGCTCTGGCTGCTGCTGGTCTATGTGCCGGTGGCCCACTGGGTCTGGGGCGTGGGCGGCTGGATTCGCAACCTCGGCGCGCTCGACTTCGCCGGCGGCACGGTGGTGCACATCACCTCGGGCGTGTCGGCCCTGGTCTGCGCCCTGGTGCTCGGCAAGCGCGTCGGCTACGGCAGCGAGCCGATGGAGCCGCATAACGCCACCCTGAGCATCCTCGGCACCGGCCTGCTCTGGTTCGGCTGGTTCGGCTTCAATGCTGGCAGCGCCCTGGGCAGCGGCACCCTGGCGGTGTCGGCCTTTGTGAACACCCACCTGGCAGCGGCGATGGGCGCGATCACCTGGATGACGGCGAGCTGGGTGCGCCACCGCCGGCCGAGCGTGCTGGGCGCCTCCGCCGGCGCGGTCGCCGGGCTGGTCGGCATCACCCCCGCCGCCGGGTTCGTCACCCCGATGGCCTCGATCATCATCGGCTTTATGGTCGGGCTGGCCTGCTTCTTCGCCGTCGAGATGTTCGTCCGCGGCCGGGTCGATGACGCGCTCGATGTGTTCGGCGTCCACGGCGTGGGCGGGATCGTCGGTGCCCTGGCCACCGGCATCTTCGCCACCAAGGCGATCAACCCCGCCGGCGCCGATGGCCTGCTCTATGGCAATCCCGGCCAGCTGCTCACCCAGCTGATCGCCGTGGCGGTGGTTGTAGTCTACTCAGCCCTGATCACCTGGGTGCTGCTGTCGATCGTGAATATCACCATCGGCATCCGCGTCTCTCCCGAGGATGAGGCCCGCGGCCTAGACGCCTCGCAGCACGGCGAGACGGCCTACCAGATCTAATCTCGGCCCCACAAGCTCGCTGGTTGGGCAAGGGCCGCTTGGGGAGATACGTCCTCCCCGAAGCCCGCCCGACACCGCACCGAAGTTTTTCTGAGCAGCAATCGCTGAGAGGAGCGCCCCAATGGAGCTGATCATCGCTATGGTTCTGTTCATCGCCCTGGTCGCTTGCTGGATCCTTCTGCCGGGCCAGGCTGAGAGTAAGACCTACGCCCTCCATACCACTGAGGCCCTGCCGAGCAGCGCGGCTCACCGCACGGTCGCCTGACAGGAAAGATACTGCTGGCAAACGTCGACCAACCGTTCCCTGTCATTCCGAGCGAAGACAAGGTTTCAGGATCGACCATTTTACGTTACCGTTTCGCAATGGCCCTCACCCCCCA
>JBAXES010000143.1:0-8591 GCA_037140315.1 Chloroflexales bacterium | reverse complement strand
GGGTAGAGATATCCAGGGCCGTGGGCGAGATCGTCGGGCCGCTCGTCACCGTCGCGCCGGAGATGATCACCAGCGCGGTATCGGTCGGCGCGGCGCCCCCGGCGACATCGGTGGGCGTGACCGTGTTGGTCGGGGACTGCCCGCTCGAGCCGGATGCCGTGGGAGTTGGCGTAGGCGGGTCGATCTGCGACACCGGCGGGGCGACCTCAACCACCGGCGCGATCGTAACGGCCCCGCGCAGGCCCACCGGGGTCATCTCGCGGCGGGCGATCTCGGTCTCGCGCATGTTGGGCATGTTCGGGTCGAGGGCGGCGTAGCTCAGGCCAGGCTGGAACGGCAGGTAGGAGCTCAGGCCCGATAAGGAGCCGACATCCTTAAATGGCGCGTTCCACGGCGTGACGAGGCGCAACGCCAGATCGGCGACACACCCGATTGGCAGCAGGGCGAGCAGCAGGGCGAGCAGGACGAGCCAGCCGAGCCCGTCACGGCGCCGCCGCGGATCCGTTCGGTTGTGCGACCGCGAGCGAATGTTCATTTGCCTGCTGTAGGGTGATAGTGAAAGTGCTGCCCTGGCCGGGCACGCTCACCACGCCGACCTTCCCGCCGTGGCGGTCGATCAACTGCCGGGTGATGGCCAGGCCAAGTCCGCCGCCGCGCTGGGCAGAGTTATTCCCCTCGACGCGCTGGAACCGCTTAAAGAGCTTCGGCAGCATCTCGGCGGAGATGCCCTGGCCGGTATCGATAACGTCAATCCGGATCTGGCCCTTATCATCCGCCGCGGCCCGCACGGTGACGCCGCCCTTACTGGTGTAGCGCATCGCATTATCGAGGAGCTGGCCGAAGGCCCGCTTGAGCTGCTCGCGATCAGCCAGGACTGCCGGCAGATCGGGCGGGAGATCCAGCGTCAGCTCCAGCTGCTTTGCCTCAAAGCCCTGGCGCAGGGGCACGAGGGCCATGCTGAGCACCATCTCGACATCCTGGGGCTGTAGCTCAGTGCGCAGCTGGCCGGACTCAATATCGGCGATCAGGATGGCGTTATTGACCATATTGGTCATATCGACGGCGCGGGCGCGCACCTGCTCCATCAGCTCGGCCTGGTCGGCAGACAGCGCCTCATTGCCACGGCTGCGCAGCAGCAGCTCGGTGTAGCCGCGGATAACCGTGAGCGGGGTGCGCAGCTCGTGCGATATCGTGGCGATAAAGTCGGTCTTGGCCTGATCCATCAGCACCGCCTCGGTGACATCGTGGAGCACGATCACCTCGCCGATAGCCTGGCCATCCTCAGCGACCACTGGCGCCCGCGAGAGCGTGATGAAGCGGTCGCCGATGTTGAACTGCTCACCGGCGCTGTTGCCGAACATCTCACGGCGCTGCGGCACGCGATCCATGGGCAGGTCGGCGAATAGTGGCCGGATCTCCTGCCAGTCGTACAGATCGAGGATCTGCTCAGCGGCACCGTTCAGCAGCACAACCTGGCCGCGGTCATCGCAGACCACCACGCCATCGCTGATCGAGGTGAGGATGGCCTGGCGCTGCTTGGCCTCCTGTTGAACCTGCCCGTAGAGCACGGCGTTTGAGAGCACCGCCAGCGCCATATTCGCGATCACGGCGAGGCTCTGCTGCTGTGACTCATCGAGGTCATCTGCATCGGTCAGGGCGAAGAGCAGCGCCCCCGCGAGGTGGTCAAGGCGGAAGAGCGGGGCTGCGTAGAGCATCCGCACGCCGGTATCGGGGCCGAGTCCGGCCATGGTGCGCAGCTCGGCGCTGGCGATCGGATAGACCCTGCTCTCTTGATGGCCCTGCGCGGCAAGATCGGCGAGCAGCTTGTGGTCGGCGGACAGGTACTGGCCAAGCCGGGGGCGCAGGCCCTCGGGCGCCTCGGGCCGGATGCGGAACGCGTAGCCCTCGTCGTCCGCGATCAGGGCGAGGGTCTCGGTGTGGGGCACAAATGACGAGGCCGCCGCGCTGGACACCGTGAGCACCTGATCGATTTCGATCGTGCGGTTCAGCTCGCGGCTCGCCGTGTACAGCCGCAGCAGGTGCTCCGTCATCTGGTTGAAGGCGTTGGAGAGCTGGCCCAGCTCATTTGAGGTGTGTACCTGGCTGCGTCGCGCGAGGTTGCCCGAGGTGACGTCTGACGCCGTGTCGACGAGATCGCCGAGGGGGCGGGTGATCCGGCGGGCCACAAAGACGCCCAGGAGAACCGCGCCGATAGCCAGTATGGCGGTGGAGCCGATGACAAGCCAGCGGCTGTCCGACCAGGCGCTCACGACGAAGTCGCGGGAGAGCCCAACCGCGAAGTAGCCGGACTGGACGCCGCGGATCAGCAGCGGGGCGTAGACTACCTGGTACTCGCGGTCGGAGAGCATCGCCGTGGTGTTCACCGAGCACGTTGGCAGGTGCGTGATCTCCACCGGGCTCACCAGACGTCCGGTCAGATTGCCAATATCGAGGCAGGGGTCATTGATCTCGCCGGCGCGCTGCGGGTCGGTGGTCGCCACAGCACCGGCGATCGGCTGGTTCAGGGCGGCCACCTGATTGATCAGCGCCTCGCTCAGATCCAGGCTGTTCAGTGCCACCCCGGGGAGCGTGGTCGAGCGGGCGATGCCGTTGACATCGTAGATCGTCGTGATCGCGGCCTGGCTCCTGCTCTGGAGATACTTGAGCAGCGTATCGAGCCGCTGGGCCACCAGCATGCCGCCGACCAGCTTCGTGGTCTTATCGGCGTTCGTCAGGTAGGCCGGGGCCACCGTGAAGAAGTAGAGGTTATCCTGCCCGTCACTCGCGCGGAAGGCGATCAGGCCGCTGTACTTGTCGCCGAGCCGATCGCTGCCGGGGATGGGCGTCTGCTGGCCGCTCAGCACCGCCTTCACCATCGGCAGGTTGGCGAGGCTCGTGCCGGAGTAGCGCGTCGGCTCGTTTGAGTTGGGCGTGCTGCGTCCCCAGTCGACCAGCGAGATGCCCTGGAGATCGAAGATGATCAGGCGATCGGGGCTAACGTTCTCGTTGTTCTGGCCGACCAGCCAGAGCGTGCCGAGGGCCTTGTCGAGGCCCTCGGCGTCGCGGTTCGCGATCGCATCGAGGATCGCCGGCGCCTCGGTGGCCTGGTTTGGCGCAGTGTAGGCGAGCTGGCCGAGGAATGTAATGTTGCCGATCTCGCGCTGGGCGAACGACTCGCTGAAGTTGCGCGCCACCTGTCCGAGCTGGTTGTTGAACCGCTCTTGCCAGTTGTCGGCCACCAGGGTGATGGCGATGCCGGATCCAATCAGCATCACCACGATCATCAGCCCCAGGTATGGCAGGATGATCAAGTATTTAATCTGCGACCGCACTCTGTCGTAGAAATGTCGCATGGATCAGCCTACCGCGTGTCAGAATACCCAATGGCCGATGGGCCAGTGTCGCCCGAAGAAACATCTTCGCCTGGCACCCCGAGCGCAGCGAGGGGTCTTCCCGTTGAGCGATTGGAAGATGCTTCGCTCCGCTCAGCAGACCGGTGCGCGGGATGTTTCTCGGGAGTACCCACTGGTCGGTGGGTCAGTCGTGTCGGGAGAGCATTTGGGGATGGGATGAGCAGCTGTGTGAATGGTTTCGGGCGAGACCCTTCACGCAGCTCAGGGTGAGTGGAATGTGGTATGCTCAGGTAGAATTGGGCCTACGGCCCTGCATCCCTAAACGGCCCAGATGGGCCCTTCGGTAGCTGTTTGTTCGACTCGGTTCTTACAGTACGTAATAGAGTAACGTAAGGACTATTTCATTATATCTTATTACTAAAGCGGATACAAACTGGCCCTCGAATGTTACTCGATCGAGGAAAGTGTAAAGGGTTTTTGAAAGGGCACCCGCCAGCTCTAGCGCAGGCTCGGCGCAGATCCGCGTCAGGACGACCTAGCGACCGGCTGATCATGGCTCAGCGGGAGCGCGAGGGCAAAAATACTTCCCTTCCCCTCGGCGCTTTGTAGCCAAATTTTACCGCCATGTGACTCGATCGCGAGTTTACAGAATGTTAATCCTAGGCCCGTGCCACGCACCTTCCGGCCACGCACCTGGCCAAACTTCTCGAAGATCCGCTCGTGGTACTGTGGCGGAATGCCCGGCCCCTGGTCGCGCACCCAGAAGACCAGCCAGTCGCCGGTGTGCAGCTGGGGCAGATGCAGCGGCAGGCCGCTGATATCCGTAGCCTCGCCCTCGATGATCCGCAGGCTCACGGCCCCTAGGGTGACGGCGGAGCCAATTGGCGAGAACTTGATCGCATTATCGAGCAGGTTCTGGAGCACCCGCACCAGCTTCTCACGGTCCGCCTCAAGGAGCGGCAGGCCAACCGGGAGCTGCTGCTCCAGCGGCACCTTCTGGTCGCGGGCCGAGACGATCAGGCGGTCGAGGGTCTGGTCGATCAGGGCGTATGGCGAGATCGGCTCCACCTCCAGGCGCATGTGCCCCTGCTCCATCTTGGAGATGTCGAGCAGCGTGTTCACCATCTCCAGCATGGTCTGGCTGCCCTGGTGGGCGATGCCCAGCAGCTCCTGCTGCTGCGCGGAGATCGGCCCGCCGAGGCCGCGCTTGACCATCATGATCCCATTCATGATCGCCGTCAGCGGTGCGCGCAGGTCGTGGATGAGCATTCCGGTGTAGTCCTCACGCAGCTGGGCAAGCTCGCGCTCCTTCGAGGTGTCCTGGAACAGGGCGAGGCGACCGATCTCGGCACCGTTCGCCTCGCGCACGGGCAGGGTGTAGTGGCGGATGAAGCGGGTCTGCGGGCTGCTCAGCTCTAGCTCCACCACCTGATCGATGGCGCCATCCTCATTTAGCCACGACGGGCTGCTCACCGCGAGGGCGTGGGCGCTTAGATCGGCCAGCAGATCATCGATCTGGCGACCGATCAGCGCATCTTTGCGGCAGGCGAAGATCTGGGCGGCCATCGGATTCGCCGTCACCACTGTGCCGTGCATATCGGCCATCAGGATGCCATCGTTGGTCGAGTTTAGGATCGCCTCGAAGCGGTCGCGCACTGTGGTCACCTCCTGGAAGAGGTGGGCGTTCTCGATCGCGACGCCGATCGTGGCCGCCATGCGCATCAGGCGGTTGGCCTCCTCCTCGGTGAAGGTGCCATCGCGCTTATTGAGCAGCTCGATCACGCCGATGGTGCGGTTTTTTACCACGATCGGCACGCAGAGGATCGTGCGCACCTCGTAGTTGACCGACTCGCTCACCTTCGCGTAGAAGCGCGGGTCGTTCTGGGCGTCGTGGACGATCTCATACTGCTGCGACTGGGCCACGAGGCCGACGAAGCCCTGGCCCTGGGGCACGCGCACGCCGAAGAGCTTCTCCTCGCCGGCCTCGAGAGTCATCACAAAGACCAGCTCATTCGTCTCCACATCGAGCATCAGGAGCGAGCCGGCGTCGACCTGAAAGTACTCGTTGAGTTGCTCCATCACCAGATGGTAGACATCGCGGGTGTTGAGCGACGAGGTGACGGTGGCGGCGATCTTATTGAGGGTGGCCAGCTCAGCGGTGCGCCGCTGGGCCCGCTCGGTGATGCGGAACGAGGTGGTGGCGGCGGCGAGCTGGCCGGCCATCAGGCGGGCCAGGCTAATCTCGCTCTCGCTGAAATGGCGCTGCTCATCAACCGTGGCGAAGATCAGGATGCCGATCACCCGATCCTGGGCGACAAGGGGCAGCAGTAGCACCGTGCAGATATGCTCGTGGTCGAGGAGCTTGCCGAGGAACTGGGTCGTCTCGCTGGCGTTGGGGCCGAGCAGATCATTGTGGATATCGCTGATCTGGATGATCTGACGCTCGGCGATCACATGGCGCAGGAAGGCCGTCTCAGCGAGCAAGATCGACGTCGGCAGGCTCACCCGCGGCGGGTGCGAGTTGACCATACGGGCGGTGGCACCATCCTCGCTTATAAAGAGCACGCTGCTGAAGGGCAGATCGAGCAGCTGCGAGAACTCGGCCAGGCCGAGCATGAGCAGCTCGTCGAGGGTTGCCGCCGTCTCGATCACCGAGGCGATCCGCAGCAGCGCCGTGGTGCGTAGATCAATGACCGAGTGGCCGTCGCCGGAATCGGTCGCCGAGAGGCTCTTTTTCATGGTTCCCCACCTCACACCTTGCCCTGGCCTATGCCGGGGACGATCACCATATTATGATATGCCCCTACGGCCTCTCCCAACTCATAGCCGCCCCGCCGCGAGCCGATAGACTGCGCGCATGTCCTCGCCGCCGCTAGGCGAGAATGGGGCGAGGGCTTCAAATTGAAAGATACTCTCGGCACCGAGGCTATCGACCAGCGTGTTGGCGATCAGGACCTCATCGACGCGGGCGAGCTGCTGGAGGCGGCGGGCCTCGCGGATCGCGCCGCCGATCAGGGTGTAGCCCTGATCCCGCTCCGCGCCGAGCAGCCCGACCGTCACACTGCCGGGGGCGACGCCCGCGCTCAATGAGAGATCCCAGCCAAGCTGTGACCGCCAGCGACCGCGCAGGCGTCGGGCGGTGGTCTGGACGGCCAGGGCGGAGCGCAGGGCCGCGATCTGGCTGTCGCCCTTGATGGTGGGGAATCCGAAGATCGCTAGGAACCCACCATCGCTATAGTGCTCCACGTAGCCGTGGTGCTCATGGGCGATCGTGTACAGCTCGCTCAGGTAGGGCGTCATCACCTCGGCCAGCAGCTGATCGACCGGCAATTGCTCGCCCAGGCGCTCGAGGCCGCGTATGCCAACAAATAGTGCGACGGCGAAGCGAGTCTGGGTGGCGAACACCTGATCGATCAGGCCCCGGTTAGCGAGTAGGCTGTTCAGGTCATTGTTGCTGATGCGGCCCTCGAAGATCCGTCGGGCCAGGGCCACATTGCCGCGCTCAACCATTGCGTCGTACTGCATACGCGCGAGGATATTCACCGCGTAGGCGGCAAGGGCGGAGGCGAGGGCCAGGCTGCGTCGGCTGTAGTGCCGCGGGATCGGGTCGGCGAGGGTGAGGATGCCGAGGGTCCGCTCGCCGTACAGCAGAGGCACCACCAGCACCGAGCGCATCTCGCCCAGGCCTGGCACTGGCAGCCAGCGCGTGTCGCGCTCGACGTCATCGACAATATCGGCGCGGCGCTCGCGCAGCGCCCAGCCGGCCAGGCCGTGCTTGAGGATGGCCCCGGCGGTGACACTAAGCGGCAGGACATCGCCCTCTTTGAGCGTGATCCGGTAGCGCACGCTGCGCTCGTCAGGCTCGAGCAGCAGCAGTGAGCCGTGTACCGAGTCCGTCACCCGTGCGGCGATGCGCAGCACCTGCTCCAGCGCCACATCGAATCGCTCGCTGCTGTCAAGCATGGTGCCAAGTTGCTCAAAGGCGGCCAGCCGTCCGCTCTCGCGGTCGAACAGCTGGCGATGCATGTTGCTCTGGAGGCCCAGGGTGAGCATATCGGCGATCGAGCGGGCGTAGGTGCGCTGGTCGCTGCTCAGGCGCACATCGGCGCCGGTGCTGGTCAGGCAGAGCATGCCGAAGGGCTGGCTGTGTACAATCAGCGGCAGGCAGAAGAGCGTTATCGACTCGGGGCCAACCTCGAGCGGCAGCAGATCACGCACCTGCGCGCCGCTGTAAAATGCGGTGCGCTGCTCCTGGAGGGCCCGACCGATCGCGGTCTCATAGAGGCCGAGGGTTGTGCTCTCGGGGATGCTGGCCTGCCCCCATGTGGCGGCGGGGTAGAGCAGGCTGCGCTCGCCATCGAGCAGCAGGAGCAGTGCCCCCTCAAGCTGGATATGGGCGGCGATCTGGCTGGCCGCCGCATCGAGGGTGGCGACTGTATCCGAGGCCCTCACCAGGCTCTGGGCGACCTGCGGGTAGTTGTCGGGGCGGGGCACATTGGCGAGGGCCTGGCCCAGTGTCTCGCGCATGTATGCGACCTCATCACCCCACAGGTTGGCGCTGGGCGGCGAGAGCGAGCAGTCGGCCATGTCGCTGGCGTAGCGGTGGAGGTCGTATGCTGTCAGGCGCAGGGCGAGCTTGATCGCCATGATCAGGCAGAGCCCGAGCAGCACGCCAACCAGCAGGGCCAGCATGACCGATCCCGCCATAGAGGGCCCGATATTCAGATCGACGGCCCTGACAAAGCCGTAGATCAGCACGCCCTGGGACAGGCCGCCGATCATGGCATAGGCAAAGATGCGCCGTATGTTGATGCTCGGCAATCGCACGCTACGTTATCCTGATCCGCAGAGAGTCCGTCAGAGGGATGAACGTCTCGCCGCCGTGAGTTAGCACTCGTCTCGATGCTATACATGGCATGCTTCAAACGCACTTGATAGTTCGGCGGTCAGCCCGCCAGCCCGCCACAATGGCCTATGGCGGGCTGACGGGCTGGCGGGTTGTAAAGCCCCAAGCCGTCGATCCTGAACCATGCCATAGCCACAGTATAGCCTGCACCCTAGCGTGTCGCAAATGTCCCGTAGAGCTGGGAGTGGCGGCGGGCGATTGCGGGCCAGGCGAAGGGCGCGGCGGCGCGGCGCCCGGCGGCGGCCAGATTGGCGCGCAGGGCAGGGCTGCGGGCCAGGCGGGCGAGGGCTGCGGCCAGGGCGGCGACATCGCCGGGCGGGGTGAGCATGGCG
>JBAXES010000142.1:0-8596 GCA_037140315.1 Chloroflexales bacterium | reverse complement strand
AAGGCCGAGGGCATCGTCCCCTCGCGCGAGATGCAGTCGCTCCCCGCCGAGGATCGTGCGGCGCTGCACATCGGCAGCGAGCTGCTCGTGTTTATCGTTCAGTCGGAGGACAAAGAGGGCCGTGCGATCCTCTCCGTCGATAAGGCCCGCCAAGAGAAGAGCTGGCGTATCCTCCAGACGGCCTACGAGAAGAGCGATGTGATCACCGCCCGCGTGGTGAACTACAACAAGGGCGGCCTGCTGGTGAACCTCGAAGGCGTGCGCGGATTCGTCCCCGCCTCGCAGGTCAACGGCATCAGCCGCGGGCCCGACACCCAGAAGCAGTCCGATATGGCCCGCATGGTCAACACGGATCTCCAGCTCAAGGTGATCGAGATCAACCGCAACCGCAACCGGCTGATCCTCTCCGAGCGCCAGGCCGTCCAAGAGGCCCGCGAGTCGAAGAAGGACGAGCTGCTCTCGCGGCTGAAAGAGGGCGATGTGCGCACCGGCACCGTCAGCTCGGTGTGTGACTTCGGCGCATTCGTCGATATCGGCGGCGCCGATGGCCTCGTCCACCTCTCCGAGATCTCCTGGAGCCGCGTCAAGCACCCGTCTGAGGTGCTCAAATCCGGCGATAAGGTTCAGGTCTCGATTCTCAGCATCGACCAGGACCGCAAGCGGATCGCGCTGTCGATCAAGCGCACCCAGAGCGAGCCCTGGACGCGCGCCGGCGAGCGCTACCAGCTCGGCCAGGTGGTCGAGGGCACGATCACCCAGCTCGCCTCCTTCGGCGCCTTCGCGCGGATCGAGGACGGCATCGAGGGCCTCATTCATGTCTCCGAGATGGGTGATGAGCGCATCCAGCACCCCAGAGAGGTGGTCGCTGAGGGCGACACGATCCAGGCTCGCATTATCCGGATCGACCCGGCGCGCAAACGTATGGGCCTCAGCCTCCGCCTGGCCCGCGAGGACGGCGAGGTGGCCGAGGGCGCTGACGGGATCGATAACGATCGCGCATAACTTCCCGGATGTCCGTTGTCGGCTTGAAGACACATCTCGTGCGCGCAGATTCACTGGCAGGGAGCCGGGGTCCGGCGGCCGGACTTCGGCTCCCAAGTTTGTCGATACCCCTATGTCCATTTCAGCCCCCCCCGCCGGCATCGGTTTGCCTATACTTGATCCCGGTGGCGCATGGTCGGCCAGCCAGGGATAGCCTAGCGGAGAACACTATGTCTGACCTCTATAGCAAATTCACGAAGCGGGCGAAGCAGGTGCTTCAGCTCGCAACCGAGGAGGCGCGCAGCTTTAACCACCCCTATATCGGCACCGAGCACATCCTGCTCGGCCTGATCCGCGAGAGCGAGGGGATCGCCGCCCGCGTGCTCGATGACCTCGGGGTGAAGCTGGCCCAGGCCCGCAGCGCCGTCGAGTTCATCGTCGGCGTCGGCGAGGGCGCCACCGTGAACGACCAGGAGCTGACCGCCCGCGCCCAGAAGGTGATCAAATACGCGATCGAAGAGGCCAACCGCCTCAACCACCACTATATCGGCACCGAGCACCTGCTCCTCGGCCTCGTGCGCAACGGCGAGGGCGTGGCCACCGGCGTGCTCGATATTATGGGCGTCTCCCTGGAGCAGGTGCGCAACCAGGTGATGCGCGTGCTGCGCCACGGCACCGCCGGCACTACCGAGCAGCGCGGCGCCACCTCGGGCCAGCCCGCCGCCCAGCGCCAGTCGAAGACCCCCTACCTCGACGCCCTCGGCACCGACCTCACCGATATGGCCGAGGCCGGTCGCCTCGACCCGATCATCGGTCGCAACCACGAGATCGAGCGCGTCATCCAGATCCTCTCGCGCCGCACCAAGAATAACCCCGCCCTGATCGGCGAGCCCGGCGTCGGCAAGACGGCGATCGTCGAGGGCCTCGCCCAGCGCATCATCCAGGGCGATGTCCCCGACAGCATCAAGGGCAAGCGCGTCGTCACCCTCGACATGGGCGCCCTGGTGGCCGGCACGAAGTACCGCGGCCAGTTCGAGGAGCGCCTCAAGCGGGTGATCGATGAGATCAAGGAGACCCGCTGCATCCTCTTCATCGACGAGTTCCATACGATCATCGGGGCCGGCGGCGCGGAGGGCACCCTCGACGCGGCCAATATCCTCAAGCCCGCCCTCTCGCGCGGCGAGCTCCAGACGATCGGCGCCACCACGCTCGATGAGTACCGCAAGTATATCGAGCGCGACGCCGCCCTCGAGCGGCGCTTCCAGCCGGTGATGGTCGATGAGCCCTCCCTGGAGGACACCGTGCTCATCCTGCGCGGCATTAAGTCGCGCTACGAGGACTTCCACCAGCTCCAGATCTCCGATGAGGCGATCAAGGCCGCCGCCGCCCTCTCCGCGCGCTATGTGCCCGACCGCCAGCTCCCCGATAAGGCGATCGACCTGATCGATGAGGCCGCCTCCCGCGTGCGCATGTATCGTAGCGCCACCCCGCCCCAGCTGCGCGACGCCCTGCGCGGCCTGGAGGCCCTGCGCAAGGAGCGCGAGGCCGCCATCGAGGACCAGCAGTTCGAGCTCGCCTCCGATATGCGCGAGCGCGAGGATCGCATGCAGGCCCGCATCACCCAGATCGAGAGCGATATGGGTTCCGAGGACGGCGAGCGGGTCGTCGAGCGGCCCTACGTCACCGAGGAGGATATCGCCGAGGTCGTCGGCATGTGGACGGGCATCCCCGTCACCCGGCTCAAGGGCGATGAGACCATCCGCCTTATGCAGATGGAGAATTTCCTCCACGGTCGTGTCGTCGGCCAGCAGGAGGCGATCGTCACGATCTCCAAGGCGGTCCGCCGCGCCCGCGCCGGCCTCAAGGACCCCAAGCGCCCGATCGGCAGCTTTATCTTCCTCGGCCCCACCGGCGTCGGCAAGACGGAGCTGGCCAAGACACTGGCCGAGTTCATGTTCGGCTCCGAGGAGTCGCTGATCAAGATCGATATGTCCGAGTTCCAGGAACGCCACACCACCTCGCGCCTGGTCGGCTCGCCCCCCGGCTACGTCGGCTACGGCGAGGGCGGCCAGCTCACCGACGCGGTGCGCCGCAAGCCCTACAGCGTGGTGCTCTTCGATGAGATCGAGAAGGCCCACCCCGACGCCTTCAACCTGCTGCTCCAGGTGCTTGAGGACGGCAACCTCACCGACGGCAAGGGCCGCAAGGTTGACTTCCGCAACACGATCATCATCATGACCAGCAATGTTGGCACCGAGCACATCCGCCGCGCCTCGCGCATCGGCTTCGGCGGCAACTCGAACGAGATCGATAACGACGATACCCGGCGCAAGGTGGACGACGCCCTCAAACAGCTCTTCCGGCCCGAGTTCCTCAACCGCATCGACGCGACGATCATCTTCCACCCGCTCACCACCGAGGAGATCCACCAGATCACGACGATCATGCTCAAGCGGGTGCAGCGGCAGCTCGCCGAGCACCAGATCGCCATCGATGTCCGCCAGGACGCCCTCGACCTCCTGGCCCGCCGCGGCTATGACCCCGCCTTCGGCGCCCGGCCCCTGCGCCGGATCATCACGAACCTGATCGAAGACCCGCTGGCCGAGGGGCTGCTCGCCGCCCGCTTCCTCAACGGCGACATGGTCGTCATCGACACCCAGGACGACCTGCTGCGCCTGCGCTCCCAGCGTCAGATCGATGCTGAGGAGGCCGGCTCGGCCCAGCCCGAGGAGAGTCCGGCCCTCGTGTAGGCAGTGCGCCCCATATGAGGTGAGAGCTGTGGGCCAGGGGAGGGCGTACCCTCCCCTGGCCCTTGTGTATCTCCGTAGATAGCTTCTCGGCAACCATTGTCGTTTTTCTCAAACTCGTTACATCTTTATAATACTAATCAGTATAATAAGAGCTGGACTCCCTATTGTTAGAGATGTCTGCCGCTTTAATGAAGGCACTTACCGTGGCACTCGCATCCCAAACACCCTCAGTGACAGTTCTCGTCTGCACCCGTGATCGCGGCGACTCTATTGTTATTACCATCCGTAGTATTCTTGCCTGCGCCTACCCCCGCTTCACACTAGTGATCGTTGACCAGAGCAGCGATCTCTGCACCGAGCAGGCGATCAGTGCATTCTGCGGCGATCCGCGCCTGAGGTATATCCACACGAGCGCCCGCGGAAAGAGCCATGCCGAGAACATCGGTCTCGCCTTCACCGCAGCTGACATTGTGCTGCTCACCGACGACGACTGCGAGGTGCCGCCGAACTGGATCAATGCGATGGTCGAGCCGTTTCTGCGCTACCCGCGGGTCGGCATGGTCTTCTGCAATGTGATCGCCGCCCCCCACGACTCATACCTGGGCGGGATACCGGTGAACATCAACCCGCGCTCGCTGCTGATCACGGATCTGGCCCACTGGCAGACCAGCGACGGGGTGAACATCGGGATCGGCGCCGGCATGGCCGTTCGGCGAGCCACCGCCGAGGCGATCAGCGGGTTCAGCCCGCTCTTTGGGCCAGGCTCTCGCTTCCGCAGCGGCGATGATACCGACTTTACGCTGCGCGCCCTCGCGGCGGGCTATCAGATCTACCGCACAAACACTGCGGAGGTTATCCATCACGGCTTTCGCACCTATGAGGAGTGGCGACGGCTGATCCGCAACAATGCGTTTGGCCTGGGAGGGGTCAACGGCCAGCTGCTCCGGCTCGGCCACTGGTTCGCCCTGCGCAACTATGTCGCCATCTTCAGTACGGTCGTGATCAAGCCCGCCCTGCATGAAGTGATCCACCTGCGCCCACCACACATGTTGGGGCGCGCCATCTGGCTCATCCGCGGCATGGCGGAAGGTCTGTGTCTATCACCACCACGTAGGCAGGGGGGGGTGGTGGATACCAAAGACGGAGATCATTTCCTCATATGCAGCGAAAAAGAATATGCCGCCGGTTCAAGCTGAAACCAGCCAACTCAATCGCTTCGCCGATCAGCCGCCTGTGACGGTATTGATCTGCACGCGGGATCGCGGCGACTCGATAGTGACAACGATCCGCAGCCTGGTTGCCAGCACCTACGTGAACTTTGTGCTGGTGATCATCGACCAGAGCAGCGATCTCCGCACCGAGCAGGCGATCACCACATTCCGCGACGATCCGCGCCTGAGGTACATCCACACCAACACCCGCGGGAAGAGCCGGGCCAATAACATCGGCCTCGCGCTGATCACGACCGATATTGTCATGCTGACCGACGACGACTGTGAGGTGCCGCCGAACTGGATCAGCGCGATGGTTGAGCCATTTCTGCGCGACCCGCAGGTCGGCGTGGTCTTCTGCGATGTGGCGCCCGCCCCCCACGATCCGAGCGTCGGCTTTATCCCCGACTGTGTCAGCCCGCGCTCGTTTCTGGTCGCGGATCCGGCCCACTGGCAGACCAGTGACGGGTTGAACATTGGGATCGGCGCTGGTATGGCCGCTCGGCGAACCACCGCTGAGGCAATCAACGGGTTCGGTACGCTCTTTGGGCCAGGCGCCTACTTCCATGCCGGGGATGATACGGACTTCACGCTGCGCGCGCTCGTGGCGGGCTATCAGATCTACCGCACGAACACGGTGAGCGTCCTCCACTATGGCTTTCGTACCTATGAGCAGGGGCGGAAGCTGACCCGCAATGATATGTTCAGCCTGGGAGGCATCTATGGCCGGCTGCTCCGGCGTGGCCACTGGTTCGCGCTGCGCCGCTACGCGTCCGTCTTCCTCATAATGGTGATCAGGCCCGCACTGCATGAGATCGCCCATCTGCGCCCGCCGCGCGTGCTCGGGCGGATCATCTGGCTGATCCGTGGCCTGACCACCGGGCTGCTGATTGCCCACCCAGGCGGGCACGAGGGCTAACCGGCCTGTCGAGGTGAGGGTAGCTCTCCCACACCCTCACGGTGCAACGTGAGCGCAAATTGCGCGTTCTCTGCCTACCCGGGTGGTATAATGCCCGCATGGCAAAGTCACGCACCATCTTCGTCTGCCAGCAGTGCGGCGCTCAGCAGAGCCGCTGGATGGGCAAGTGCCCCGACTGCGACACCTGGGACAGCTTCGTCGAACAGGTCGAGGCTAAACAGCCCAGCGGCAGAGTGCGCGAGAGCACTGTCGTCGGCGCGCGCCCCCAACGCCTGCGCGATGTCTCCGTCGGCGGGTTCGAGCGCCTCCCCATCCTCGGCGAGGAGTTCACCCGCGTCCTCGGCGGCGGGCTCGTCCCCGGCTCGGTGGTGCTGATCGGTGGGGACCCCGGCGTCGGCAAGACCACGCTGCTCTCGCAGGTGGCCGCCCAGTTCGCCGCCGATGTCGGCCCGGCCCTCTACGTCAGCGCCGAGGAGTCGGCCCAGCAGATCAAGCTGCGCGCCGAGCGCCTCGGGATGAGCGCTGAAGACCTCTATGTGTTCTCCGAGAACTCCCTCGACACCATCCTCGCGCAGGTCCGCGAGCTGCGCCCCAAGCTGGTGATTATCGACTCGATCCAGACGGTCTACCTGGAGGAGTTGACCAGCGCCGCCGGCAGCGTCTCACAGGTGCGCGAGGGGGCTCTGCGCCTGATGCACCTGGCCAAAGAGCTGCACATCCCAGCATTCCTCGTCGGCCACGTCACCAAAGAGGGGGCCATCGCCGGGCCGCGCGTCCTTGAGCATATTGTCGATGTGGTGCTCTACCTCGAGGGCGACCGGTTCCACCAGTATCGGCTGCTGCGCGGCGTGAAGAACCGCTTCGGCTCGACCAACGAGGTCGGCGTCTTTGAGATGGCCGGCGACGGCATGCGTGAGGTGCTCAACCCCTCGGCGGTCTTCCTCGCCGAGCGCAGCGCCGGCACGCCCGGCTCGGCGGTTGCCGTGATGATGGAGGGCACCCGCCCGCTGCTGGTGGAGGTGCAGGCGCTCACCTCGAACACAAGCAACCCCCAGCCCCGCCGAACCACGAACGGGTTCGATATGAACCGCCTGCTGATGCTGGTGGCCGTGCTCACCAAGCGCGTCGGCATGCCGCTGTTCAACCAAGATATTTATGTCAATATTGTCGGCGGCCTGCGGATCAGCGAACCCGCCGCCGACCTAGCCGTCGCAATGGCGATCACCTCGTCATTCCGCAACCAGGCTATCGCGGCCGATACCGTGCTCCTCGGAGAGGTCGGCCTCTCTGGCGAGCTGCGCAGCGTCAGCCAGATTGATCGGCGGATCAGCGAGGCGGCCAAGCTCGGCTTTCACCACGCGGTGGTTCCATCCGTCTCACAGGTAAGCCCGCCCAACGGCAGCACGCTCGTGCCCGCACGCTCCTTGGCCGATGTGGTCGATCTCATCGCCCGTAAGTAGGAAACAGGGAACAGGGAACAGGAAAGAGATAACAGGAAGCAGGCAATGGATAAAATCACGCCCTGGCGGCACTATTGCCCGTTCCCTGTTCCCTGTTCCCTGTTCCCTGTTCCCTGTTCCCTGTTCCCTGTTCCCTGTTCCCTTGCCCGTTCCCTGTTCCCTGTTATCTGTTCCCTGTTCCCTCTTATGAAGGTTAGCCTTAACTTCCTGGTACGGATCGCGGGCATGCTCGCCCTATCCTACCTCGGCTGGGCCATCGGGCGCTCGCTCTCAGACCCGCAGCCCGACGACCTTCAGCAGTTCGCCTCCCAGCTACTGCTCCTGGCCGGGGCTGGGCTGGGGCTGCTTGTCACCCCGCGCCTGACCATCGAGCCCGTTGATGAGATGCTGCGCCGCTCGCGCAGCATCCCCCTCGCCGACCTCTTTCTGATCGGTGCCGGGGTGATGATCGGCTTGGTCTTCGCCGTGCTGCTCGCCGTGCCCATCGCGGCGCTGCCCGAGCCCCTCAACCGCTACCTGCCGGCGGGCGTCGCCGCCCTGCTGGCCTACCTCGGCGGCACCATCTTCGCCACCCGCAAGCGCGACATCGCCGAGAGCATGCGCCACTGGGGCCGCTCTGCCTCCACCCTCACCCTCGACGCCAGAGAGGCCAAGCCGCAGACGCACCGCATGATCCTCGATACGAGCGCAATTATCGACGGGCGGATCGCCGCCGTCGCCAACACGGGGTTTCTGGAGGGCACCCTGATCGTCCCCGGGTTTGTGCTGGCCGAGCTCCAGCAGCTCGCCGACTCGGGCGATGACCTCCGCCGCGCCAAGGGCCGCCGCGGCCTTGAGCTGCTCAACAGCATGCAGAAGCAGTCTTCCCTGCCGATCGAGGTGATCAATATTGAGGTCTCTGGCGCCACAAAGGTGGACGATAAGCTCGTGGCCATGGCCCGCCAGTATGGCTGCCCGATCATCACCAACGACTTTAACCTCAACCGGGTCGCCGGACTCCAGGGGGTGAAGGTGCTCAGCCTCAACCAGCTCAGCGAGGCCGTCCGCCCACCAGTGATCCAGGATCAGCGGCTCCTCGTGCAGATCCGCAACGAGGGCAACGCCCGCCAGCAGGGGGTCGGCTACCTTGAGGACGGCACCCCGGTGATCGTCGAGGACGCCCGCCACCTGATCGGCCAGTCCGCAGAGGTGGTCGTCACCCGACTACACCAGACCCAGACCGGGCGGCTTGTGTTCGCCCACCTTGCCGAGTAATAAAGTCAGGACTAGGCCCGA
>JBAXES010000141.1:0-8614 GCA_037140315.1 Chloroflexales bacterium | reverse complement strand
GTTCAGGGGCGGGGGTGTCCGGCTTCTCTGCGAGAGACGGTGACACGGGGTGAGCAACCGCAGCCTCAATGCCGAGATGATCGCGCAGCAACTTCGCTAGGTCATCTAGGTCGTGCGGACCCCGTGCGAGAGAGCCGAACCCAACGGAGAGGACCACGCCATCAGGCTCAATAATCGCCAGTGCGGGGCGCTGACTCAGGCGTCGGAAGCTCGCGAGGATCGCAGTGTTACCGCTGCCCTCACGCTCAAACACTGCAAGGGCTGCAGCCTGGGCCAGCGGGCTAACCTCGAGATTATCATCAGAGCTCAGCGCTGTCGCTGTATAGCCAGCAGAGGCAAGCGCTGCGAGGATGGGCTCAAGCCTGGTACGGTCGGTACCGATTACTATCGCCTTCGGCGGCTCGCGATGCTCAGTGTTGATGCCCATAGTTAGGCGGCAGCAGCACGATAGACAAGCTCCACCTGTTCACCTTGCTGGTTGATGAACTGGGCCACCGCAGACAACTGATCCTTGAGCAGGGCACCGAGCGGGCGCATACCGCCATACCTGACAGCGATAGTCAACTCATCGCGCTCATACTCGACCAGAAGTGCCTCTTCGATATCGGGCAGAAGACCGACCTGATCGAGGAGATCGGAGGCGACCACAAAGCTCTGCACGCCCTTAAAGAGCACCAGATACTCGTAGATAGTCTCAGCGTCCAGGGGATCGGTCGTCACTGACTCGAGAGATGGCGAAAGGGCGAGCGAGTCCAAGTCAGTGGGGTCGCCGCCCTTGCCCGCATGCGCCCCGACCACATCAGGAGCGCCTAGCCCTAAGGTAAGGGGGGGGGATTCAGCAGCAGAGGCGGCATCGACCAGGGCGTTCGCTCTTACGGCGGGGGGAGCGGCCTCAGATGCCGAGGTTAGCCGCAGAAGATCGCCCAAGGAGCGCTGGAGCTCAGCGAGACGAGAGGCTATCTGGCGGGTCTCAGCGAGAACCCGATCCCGCTCGGCATGGGCCTCGCGTAGCATACGCTCGCGCTCGGCCCGTGCGGCGGCCCGCTGCTGAGCAATCTCTGTCTCAGACTGACGCCAAGCCTGGGCGATCTCGCTCTCGGCCTGGTTGCGGGCCTGAACCAAGCTGACTTCATGAAGTCGTCGCTCATCGGCGAGAGCAGTACGTAGCTCGCTAACTTCCTGCCGCAAGGCATCGCGCAGCTGGAGCTGATCCAGTCGCTGACGCCGATAGCGCACCATCAGGCGCTCAGTCTCTTCTTCTAACTGTTTAGTAAACTCACCCCCAAAATGGACTGTTTGCTTAATATTTGCCTGAACCTGCTGCTCCATCATCTGATATAGGCTGAGGCGCTTCTGAATCCACTCACTGAAGCGCTGCTCCTCCTCAGGTGAAGCGTTTTGCGAACCACCCTGCTGAGGATCAGACGACAGATCGGACATCACGTCCATAGCACCAACCTCATCCTGTTAGGATATAACTTTAATGCTCTTTGCTTGGCACAACTATACCGCACCCCCCCCTTAGTGTCAAATTACGCCAGCCCAAAAGTGCGACTGTTGACGCCTCAGCAAGGGGGTTTAGAGGCGAAAAAACCACCCCTTAACCCATTAGGCATGGTTCAGGATCGACCATTTGGGCTTTACAACCCGCCAGCCCACCAGACCGCCATAGGCCATTGTGGCGGGCTGACCGCCGAACGGTCAAGTGCGTTTGAACCATGCCTTAGTGGGAGAGGGATTAGAGGTGATGAGAGAAGACGGTATGAGTAATAGCAGCCGGTCTGAGACCTTGCCTAATAGCATGTTCAGAGCGAGGCGATCCGGCACTACTGTTCGCAATAAGCGAGCCAGCGCCCAGACACGACATCACTCACTGCGAACCGGAACATAGCGACTAAACCATGCCTACGCACATGGATCCAGAACTATGGAAGCCCCTGTATAGGGGGTGCCAATCCCAAAATGGTGACTGGTAATACGTCGATTGACTGGTAGTGGCCACTTGCCCCACTCCAGCAGAGACTCAAGCCCCTGGAAGGTCTTCGGGGCCGAGCGACGCCAACGATAGCCCCGACCGCTAAACGCAGTGAGGGTCTGATCGCCCCACACCACGACACAGGTGCGCCCATCCTTGCGCAGCTGGTGGAAGAGCTGGAGCACGAGCTTATCTGAGTACGTGAGGGGCAGCATGACGTAATCCGGCACCGCTTGCAAAATCCGCTCGACACCCACCTCGTCAATAACAACCGAATAAAAATCAACGAGGAGCCGGGTACTCTGGATGATCGACTGCTCCTGGCTGGTCGGAGTCCCGACGAAGAATGCTGAGTACGGCTTGTGCATGCTGACCTCCCATTGTTGTCTAGTTGTATGGTGGGTAGTGGTTTAGGTCAAGTGTATAATACTATACATCATACCATACGCTGTAGTAGTCTACTTTGACCGAACTAATTTATAGTGTATAATATTATATGTCATACCATACACTGTAGTAGGATGCTCCGACTGAACTACATATAATGCGGCCACAAATTGGCCAATGGCTTATATGAACCAGAGACCCTCAGCGTGACATTAATATTTGTTCATCTGGGATCAATGATAACAGACTTTCCCGTGTTAGTTCTCAGAAATGCGGCAATTGCGAGTTACGAAGGGACAACTTTAGGGCGCTCATGGCTAGATTCCTCGGTTTTTGGCGACGAACTTGCCAAAAGCAACTATTGCGTTTTTCCATTTCCCTAAGAAGCTGGATCTGGGCGCTGCCCCAAGAACCAAGGTACAATGGGCGAATGAAGAACTGCGCACTTATCCTGCTGCCGCTTTTGCTCCTGCTCTCGTCTTGTGCGCCAACTTCCCTCGGCCCAACCCCGACAGCCCCGCCGACACACGCACCCGCGCCAATCGCCAGCGCCCTACCGATCAGCTCGATACCTGTGGCCCCCACCCGGACAGCCACAGCCGCGCCCACGCCAGCAGCACCCGCCACAGGTGCCGCCGAGCTCGCCGCCATCGAGGACTCACCGCGGCTGGCGCGCGACCAGATAGAACTCGCGCGGAGCCTCGGCACCTGCCGAGCAGACCCCGCCGCCTGCCCCAGCGTGGCCCGCACCGCACCGCTGGATGTGCGGGTTGGCGAACTGCACAGCTTCTGGGTTACCAATATGGCTACCAAGAGCCAGCACCAGATCACAGCAGAGCTGCGCTACGCCGGCCCCGTGGTGCTGATGTACGTCGAGCAGGGACTCACCTACACCCAGGCCGACCTTGAGCGCGCCGCCAAGACCTTCGAGCAGCAGATCTACCCGCGCACCCGCGCGATCTTCGGCTCCGAGGTGCAACCCGGCGTCGATGGCGACAATCGGCTCACCATCCTTAACGCCAGCGACCCCGGCGGCAGCGTGCTGGGCTATTACTCATCCCAGGACTCGCTCCCCGCTAAAGTGAACCGCTTCAGCAATGAGCGCGACATGTTCTTTATGAACGGCACGCAGCTGGCATTTAGTGACAAGCACTACCTAGATGTGCTGGCCCACGAGTTCCAGCACATGATCCACCAGAGCCAGCAGCCCAGATCCGCGCTCTGGTTCAACGAGGGCTGCTCGCAGCTCTCCGATGATCTGAACGGCTTCATCGAGGAGGGGTTCACCAGCAGCTACCTGTTCAACCCCGACACCCAGCTGAATAACTGGGGCGGCGAGCCGGGCGACTCGACGCGACACTATGGCGCGGCGCAGCTCTTCCTGCGCTACCTCTACGCCCAGTACGCGAAGGCGGATCAGCTGCGCGCGCTGATCCGCGCCGACGCCGGCGATCAGGTGGGGGCCTTCGTGGCCCTGGCCAACCGCACCCGCCCCGACATCGCCAGCTTCGGCCAGCTTGTCGCCGACTGGGCGGTGGCCAATCTAATCGACAACTCCGCCGTGGGCGACGGGCGCTATACGTACGCCACCGGCCACGATCTGCCCAACCTGCTACCGATGCGCGTGGAGCCGCAGCCGCTGAGATCAGGCCAGATCAGCGGCACAGTTGCGCAGTTTGGCGCCGACTACCTGGCCCTGCCACAGGGCACCACCCGCCTGGAGTTTCGCGGCGACACCAGCGTGCGCCTAGCCGCCGCGCCGCCGCGCGGCCGCTACGCCTGGTGGAGTGGCCGCGGCGACGACAGCCTGGCCACCCTCACCCGCGCCGTCGATCTGCGCGAACTGAAGACGGCCAGCCTGACCTTCGACACCTGGTACGAGCTGGAGACCGACTACGACTACGCCTTCGTCACCGTCTCAACCGACGGCGGGAAAACCTGGGCGAGCCTGCCCGGCAGCCTGACCACCGACAGAGACCCCCAGGGCGTCAACTACGGCCACGGCATCACCGGGGTGAGCGGCGTGCCCGACGACACCCCCGGCGCTGGGCCGCGCGGGCGCTGGGTGAGTGAGCGCATGGACCTGAGCCCCTACGCGGGCAGCCAGGTGCGGCTGCGTTTCTGGCAGATCGATGACGAGGGCGTGAACGCGCCCGGCATGCTGATCGATAACATCGCCATCCCAGAGCTTGGCTTCAGCGACGATGTAGAAGGCGGGGATGACAACTGGCAGGCCGAGGGGTTTGTGCGGGTAGACGGCAACCTGACCCAGAGCTGGGATCTGCGCCTGGTGATCACGGCGACCGACAAGTCGGTGCGCGTGGAGCCGCTGGCCGTAGGCGCTGACGGGCGGGCGACGGCGCGGCTGGCAGCCGGCGAGCGCGGCGTGCTGATGGTGATGGCGACAACCCTGCACACGAGCGAGGCAGCGAGCTACAGCGTGGTGGCCAAATGATAGACTTCCTGCCGCGCATCCCGCGGGCCGCCATCGGCCCAGTCCTGCTGGCCTCACTGATCATCTTGATGGCATGGCTGCTCGCGCCGCCGCCCCGCCCGAGCATCGCGCCGCCCTCGGCGGTGCGCGCGCCGGCCGCGCCCGAGCGCCCCGTCATACCCGGCGCATCCACGTCCACACCCGCGCACCTCTCCGGCGAGTACATCCCCGCCAGCGACGAGCTAGATATTGTTAGCGCCGAGGGCCTCTTCCCGGCGGGCGACAAGGAGGCCCTGGCCGCCGACCTGGGGCGCGCCCCAGCCTATGTCAGCCAGCGCTTCGGCAGCGGGCCGAGCAGCCGGTTCAGCGCCTACCTCGGCATGGAGCCAGGCTGCGGCATCCACGGCATCGCCTACACCACCGAGCGCACCGTGCAGGTCTACACGTGCCCCGACCTGCCCCGCGCGCGCGCGGTGAACATCCTGGCCCACGAGTTCGTCCACCAGCTGGCCCAAGACCGCTACGGCGACCGGCACCTTCAGGCCGACCAGATCCTGCTGGAGGGGGTGGCAACCTGGGGCGCCGGCGACTACTGGCTCGGCGACAAGCCCAGCTTCGCCGCCTTCGTGCGGCCCTGGGTGGTCGCAGGCAGCACTCTGCCCCTGGCCACCAGCTATGTCGGGCGACCCATCGGCGATATGAACACGCTCTACTACGAGTGGGCCAGCTTCGTCGAGTTCCTGATCAAGGCCTACAGTCGCGACAAGTTCGACGCGCTCTACGTCAGCGGCCACTCCGATCCCGGCTCCGCCGACTACCAGGGAGTCTACGGCAAGGCCCTAGACCAGCTCGAAGCTGAGTGGAGGAGCTGGGTGCTCACCCAATAGGCTGGGCCACATGATCGCTATCGTAAGGGCGCCGCAGCGCGGTGCTGCTGCGCCCTTATTTGAGTATCAGACCCACCCCATAGCGCGCCACTCGGCGTAGCGCGCGCGCACGCGCAGCCCGAGCGCCGGCGCGAACAGATCGGCGATGCCGGTGAGCAGGTTCTCGACAGGTTTACCGGCGACGCGGGCCAGCGTGGCCACACCGGCGGCCTCGCTGAACCGGGCGTAGTCGCCCAGCCACTGGAAGAACCCCTCGGGGCCGAGCACCTGCACAGCGGCGCGCAGGATACCTGGGTGATACCGCAGCAAGCCCAGCAGCATCGGGTGGTAGTCGGCCCAGCGCATCTGATCGCGGAAGAAGCGCGTCGCCGTTTCTACACCCAGATCCTGGAGCACGCGCATAAAGTTGTTCTGGAGCTGGTTCACATCATCGGCGTGCTCCCACGGCTCCATAAACCGGCTGAAGACCCAGTTTAGCGAGACGTTGGACTGGAAGGCGCTAATCTGGGCCATGTCCGTCGGTTCGAGCAGGTCGTGGGTCAGGGCATAATCGAGCAGGCCGGTGGTGCGGCGCAGGTTGCGCACGTGCGAGCCGAAGCCGCAGAAGGTCAGCGGGCTCTGCTGGGCGGCCGAGTCGCCCACGGGCAGGACGCCGCGCAGCAGGGGTGCCTCCTGAGGCCGCATGCTGTGACGGGCCGGGATGTAGCCGTAGACCGGCTTGATGTGCTGGAAGTCCGGCCCCGGTCGCTTGTAGGTTGGTAGCAGGGTGAAGTAGTACTCGAACAGCTCAAGCATCGAGTAGTCCCGCGTGCTGCCGGGCCGGAGCTTCGAGTAGTAGAAGAGGTAGACAGTCAGATCGTCGCCTCGGCCAGGGAACCCCTCCCACATCAGCTGCTCGCCGCCCTGCGAGTCGGACACGCTCACCAGAATGTCGCCGATGGTCGGGTCGTACTCCTGGGGGCCGTCGCCCTGGGCGAAGCCGCGGGCTACGGTGCCGACGGTGGGGCAGACGCCGGCGAAGGGCCGGCCGGCGTGGCGCAGCAGGGCCAGGGGCGAGATGCTGCCCATGCCGTCCAGCAGCAGCCGGGCGTAGTAGTGCTCGGTTGCGCCGCTAGGGCCGATGAGCTCAATCTCGATGCTCTGGGGGGCACCGGCACGGGCGCGCATCCTGCGGAAGATCCTCCCGCTGAGCACGGTGCCGCCCGCATCCTCCAGCTTACGCCGCATCATCCGCAGCAGCGCCGTCGCGTCCAGGGCCACGTTCAGCACCTCGGGCAGCCAGAGGTCGGTGGATGGCACGTTGCTGTGCGCGCCGCTGTGGTAGCGCACCAGCCCATCGCGGTACTCGCGCATCACCAGCGTGTCCAGCTCATCCCAGCTGACCACGCCGGTCTCAACGAAGGCCGCCAGCTCGTCCCGGCTAATATTCCACTCGCGGTGCGCACCGCCCACCTCGCTACGGTCGAAGACCATCACCCGCCGACCGTAGCGCGCCGCCATCACCGCGGCGTGGAGCAGGCCGAGGCCGCCCCCGGCGTAGATCAGGTCGAAGTGTGTGGCGTTCGGGAGGGCTGCGTGGAGTGCCTGCCCCACCCCGCCAGGCCTTGCCTGACAGCTCGGCAGGTCATCAACCATCTGGTAGATCTCAGGGTCGTACGCGTCGCGTATGATCTGGTGCCAGCCGGTCTCCATCCGAGCCACCCGCTCCAGATGCTCAATGGCGCCCATGTCCAAGAAGTGCTCGACGGTCTGCGGGTAGCGCTCGTGAAGCCTCTCGATCAGCGCGGCCTGTGCCGGCGTGGCCTTGTCGGCGATCAGGGGTAGTCGGTCGTCACTGTCGTCTGTGGCACCGGCGATCGCCATGGCTGGCAGCGCTATCGGCTCGGGGCGTCGGCGCAGCTCGGCGGCTAGCGCGTCCCGGCAAGCCAATGCCCGCTCCCTGAGGGCGTCGCTGATCTGCCACTGCTGCCAGGGCCATGCCGGGCCGGGGCTATCGAGCGCAATGCTCACATCCAGGTGCGTGGCGATGGTCGCATCGTACAAGCTGATCGTGAGCGTTGCCCGTATCCCCTGCCCGCTGGTCGATATCGCATCCCAGCGCAGCGCGCCCGCGGCGTCGTCCCGCTGCATATCGACACGGTAGAGATCCTCGCCGTGTTTCCAGAGGCTGCCGACAGACTCCCACCCGCCCGGCAGATCAGGCCACACCGTCGAATCGCCGAGCAGATCTGCTACTTGCGCGCGGGGCGCGGGCAGATCAAAGTAGGCCCGGTAATATGTCTTCATAGTTAAAGTCCGGTAATACCGCTGCCACCCTTGCCAGCCCGGCGGATGCGCTCGATGCGGCCCCACCCCGGCTTAGCGGGGGTGCGGCTCGGCACAATCCCCTGGGTGGAGAGCTTCGTGGCATCGTGCCAGCTCGCGACCGGCTCAGACGTGCCATCGCTATCCTGCGGGCTGGCTGCCTCGGCCATCAGGCTCACAATTGCCGCGACAGCGGCGGCAGCCTCATCAGCGCTAGGGTCGGCGATACCGGGCGCGGCGGTGATTTTGATGTGGGGAAGTGTGCTCATAGTGTTATGTTGCTCGCAATAGTCGGCTCATCATCGTCTCCTGGGCGCGCAGCTCCAGGGCGGCGTCAAGCGGGGCGACAGAAGTGTTGGGGCCATAGCGGCGGCGCATGGCCAGGCTAATCAGGTGATCAGTGAGCTGCGGGTTCTTCGGCAGCAGCGAGCCGTGCAGGTAGCAGCCGATGGTGTTGCGGTAGATCGCGCCGCCCCACCCGTCCTCGCCATTGTCGCCGTGGCCTGCAAGAATGCGACCGAGGCTGCGCACCCCCGGCCCGTGGTAGGTGCGCCCGCTGTGGTTCTCGAATCCCACCAGGCGGACGGTCGCGGGCGCATTGATATTCGTCGCCAGATCAGCCTCCAC
>JBAXES010000140.1:0-8647 GCA_037140315.1 Chloroflexales bacterium | reverse complement strand
GGGCCAGGATGCTGGCCCCGGTGATCTCGGCGGCGCGCAGGGTGCTGATCGCGGCGGCGGGGCGCTCATCGGCGAGGGCCTCGGCGGGTGCTGCGCTGTTCGAGAGCGAGGCGACCGTCGCCACCCCAGGCAGGCAGCGCTCGATGAACTTGCGGCACTGGCCGAGGCTCTGCGGGTGGGCGTAGAGCACCTTCACATCGGGCAGCCGCACGCCCTCGCGCACCACGAGGTACTGGCGGATGGGGATGACGATCTCGCCGGTGATCTGCAAGGATGTCTCGTGGATGAGCAGGTCGAGGGTGTAGTTCACGCCGCCTTCGAGCAGGTTCTCGATCGGCAGCACGCCCACGTCGGCCGCGCCGGTCTCGATCGCCGTGACCACGGCCGGGATGCTGGCCAGTGGTAGGTAGCTGGCCTCGCCTTTCGCGTACGCGATCGCCGCCTCCTCGGAGAAGGTGCCGGCCGGGCCAAGGTATGCGATAGTTTGCATAGGTGCCTACCCGGGCAGGGGAGAATGTGGGGAGGGCCATGCCCTCCCCACATCCTCCCTAGCTCACGCGGCCTCCGTCGAAGAGGTCGGCCGGGAGCGCGGTCGGGTCCTCGGCGTAGCCGGCGGCGTAGGCCACCGCCTCGGCCTTCATGCGCTCCTCGCGCGCGGCGAGCATCTTGTTCAGGGCTCCCATGTAGGCCTCGGCGGCGGCGACGATCGTGTCGGTGTTGACGCTGTAGCCGGAGAAGATCTGCTGGGCGGCGCGTTTGCCGGTCAGGTTGATGCTGGTCGGGTCGCTGCCACCGTTCGCGGGCGCGCCCTGCTCGCGGATGCGCACCGTCACCTGGGCCACGGCGTCGAGTCCCTCGGTGATTGCGTTGATCGAGAACTCGATCAGCTCGTTGGGCCGGTTGATTACCCGGTTGATCGCCTTGTAGATCGCGTCGACCGGGCCGGTGCCCTGGTCGCTGTCGGTGCGAGTCTCGCCGTCCGGGCCAATCAGCCGCACGGTCGCGGTGGGGATCATGCCACTGCCCGAGCTGTACTGCACGTGCTCCAGCGTGTAGATATGCGGGGTGTGCTGGGTCTCGCCGGCGATCAGCGCCTCGATGTCGCGGTCGTCCACCTTCTTCTTGCGGTCGCAGAGGTCCTTGAAGCGCGCGAAGACGTGCTGGAAGTCCTCGTCGTCCAGGCTGTAGCCCAGGGCCTCGACGTGCTTGCGGAAGGCGTGGCGGCCCGAGTGCTTGCCCAAGATCAGGGCGTTCCCGTCGAGGCCAACCGTCTCGGCGCTCATGATCTCGTAGGTCATGCGGTTCTTGAGCACGCCGTCCTGGTGGATGCCCGACTCGTGGGCGAAGGCGTTGGCGCCGACGATCGCCTTGTTGGGCGGCACCGGCACGCCGATGAAGCTGCTCACCGTGCGCGAGCTGCGGGCGAGTTCGCGGGTCTCGACCTGGGTCTTCAGGCCGTAGAACTTCTCGCGGGTGTGCAGGGCCATCACCACCTCCTCCAGGGAGGCGTTGCCGGCGCGCTCGCCGATCCCGTTGATCGTACACTCGATCTGGCGGGCGCCGTTGTACACACCAGACAGCGAGTTGGCCACCGCCACGCCTAGGTCGTCGTGGCAGTGCGTGGAGATGATCACGCCGGCGGCCCCGGGCACGTCCTTGCGGATGGCTGCGATCAGGTCGCCGTACTCCTGGGGCGTCGAGTAGCCCACGGTGTCGGGGATGTTCAGGGTGGTGGCCCCGCACTCGATGGCGATCCGGATCGCCTCGAAGAGGAACTCGGGGTCGGAGCGGGTGGCGTCCATCGGCGAGAACTCCACGTCATCGCACAGCGAGCGGGCGTAGGTCACCATCTCGCCGATCAGCTCCAGGGCCTCGCCGCGGCTCTTGCGGAACTGGTGCTCCAGGTGAATGTCGGAGGTTGACATAAAGGTGTGGATGCGCTTATGCGCAGCGATCTGGATGGCCGTCCACGCCTTATCGATGTCGTCCTTATTGGCCCGGGCCAGGGCGGCGATCGTCGGGCCGTCGGGGGTGCCTACCTCGCGGGCGATCGCATTGACGGCCGCCCAGTCGCCGGGCGAGGCGGCGGGGAATCCGGCCTCGATGATATCCACCTTCATGCGGCCCAGCTGACGGGCGACCTCCAGCTTCTCGTCCAGGGTCATCGTGCAGCCGGGGGCCTGCTCGCCGTCGCGCAGGGTCGTGTCAAAGATACGTACGTGATCTACGTCCATCGTCGCTTCGCTCCTCTGGAAATTGAGAATTGAGAATGAAGAATTGAGAATGCCGCTGCTTTTTCAATTCTTCATTCTCAATTCTTCATTCTCAATTCTTATGCCCCGCCCTCGCCCGGCTTCACCTCGCGCGGGCCGACGAACGGCATCATGCGCCGCAGCTGCAGGCCGATCTGCTCGATCGGGTGGTCAACGTCGGTCTTGCGGTAGGCGTTGAAGCGCGCCCGGCCGGTGTGGTTCTCCTCGATCCAGTCCTCGGCGAAGGCCCCGGTCTGGATGTCGGTGAGGATCTGCTTCATGGCCGCCCGCGTCTCGGCGGTGACGATCTTCGGGCCGGCGGTGTAGTCGCCCCACTCGGCGGTGTCGCTCACCGAGTAGCGCATGTAGTTCAGGCCGCCCTGGTAGAACAGGTCGACGATCAGCTTCAGCTCGTGCATGCACTCGAAGTAGGCCACCTCGGGCTGGTAGCCGGCGTTGACCAGCGTCTCGAAGCCGGCCTTCACCAGGGCGCTCACGCCGCCGCAGAGCACGACCTGCTCGCCAAACAGGTCGGTCTCCGTCTCCTCGGCGAAGGTGGTGGTGAGCACGCCGGCGCGGGTGCTGCCGATGCCCTTGGCGTATGCCAGGGCGTCGGCCAGCGCGCCGCCGCTGGCGTCCTGCTGCACGGCCACCAGGGCCGGCACGCCGCCGCCCTGCACGAAGACCTCGCGGACACGATGGCCGGGCGACTTGGGGGCGACCATGCTCACATCGATGCCGGCCGGCGGGATGATCTGCCCGAAGCGGATGTTGAAGCCGTGGGCGAACATCAGGGTCTTGCCGGGCTCCATATGCTGGGCGATATGGTCGCGGTAGATCTCGGCCTGGGTGGTGTCGGGCGTGAGGATCATCACCATCTGGGCCTCTTTGGCCGCGTCGGCGACGGTCATCGCCTTGAGGCCGGCGGCCTCGACCTTGGCCCAGCTCTTAGAGCCGGCGTAGAGCCCGACGCGCACGTCGAGGCCGCTGTCGGCGAGGTTGCGGGCGTGGGCGTGGCCCTGGCTGCCGAATCCGATGATCGCGATCGGCTTGCCCTTGAGCCGCTCAAGGTCCGCCTGCTTGTCGTAGAAAAGCTCCGCCATGATGTCTCATTCCTCCAAAGATACGCAGAAGTTCCACATCGGGGAGGGGGTTTGGGAGGGCTGCGCCCTCCCCGACCCTCCCGCCGATAATAAGGCGACGCCCCGTCAGGGCGTCGCCTTATTATCGCCTAGTTTGTGCTCGCCGCGGCGGCGGCGGTGCCGTTCGCCGACTCGACATAGTCGCCGGCGTTATGGCCGCGGGCACCGCGCACCATCGCGATCCGGCCGGTGCGCATCATCTCCTTGATGCCGTATGGTCGCGCGATCTCGATGAAGTTCTCCACCTTCGAGGGCGTGCCGGTCATCTCGATGATCAGCGTGGTGGCACCCACGTCCACGACCTTGGCCTCGAAGACGCCGCACATCGAGACGATCTCGTGGCGCACCGAGGGCGGCGCGTGTACCTTGACCACTGCCATCTCGCGCTCCACCGTCGGGTCGAAGGTGACATCGCTCACCTTGATCACCTCGATCAGCCGGTAGAGCTGCTTGGTCACCTGCTCGACATCCTCCGACTCGACGACGATCGTCAGCCGGCTGATCTCCGGCTGCTCGCTGTGGCCCACGGCCAGGCTCTCGATGTTATAGCCGCGCCGGCGAATCAGGCCGACCACCCGTGTCAGCACGCCGGGCCGATCCTGCACCAGAGCGACGATTGTGTGCTTGCGCATATGACCCCTTCATTTGTACGGCCTTACTACTCCGACTCGCTGACGATCATCTCGCCGATCGACTTGTTCTGCGGCACCATCGGGAACACGTTCACCTCGCGCTCGACGTGGAAGTCGATCAGCACCGGGCCGTCGGTGGCCAGGGCCTCGTCGATGGCGGCATGCACGTCTTCGGTGCGCTCGACGGTGAGGCCCTTCCAGTAGTAGGCCTCGGCCAGCTTGGCGAAGTTCGGGCCGCTCAGCGGCGTCCCGCTGTAGCGCTTGCCCTCGAACAGCTCCTGCCACTGGCGCACCATGCCCAGGTAGCCGTTGTTGATGATCAGCACCTTGACGTTCTTGATGCCCTCCTGGATGATCGTGGCCATCTCCTGGTTGGTCATCTGGAAGCCGCCGTCGCCGCAGACCACCCAGACCGTCTTCTCGGGGTGGGCCACGGCCACGCCGAGGGCCGCCGGCACCGAGAAGCCCATGGTCGCCGCGCCGCCCGAGGTGATGTGGGTGCGCGGGCCGGCGTTGAAGTCGAGCAGCTGCGCGGCCCACATCTGGTGCTGGCCGACATCGGTCACCAGCACGTAGTTGCTGTCCTTGGCCATGGCCGCGTTGAGCGCCTCGTAGACCTGGTAGGGCGCCAGGGTCATACCACTGGAGATCGCCCGGCTCTTATACTGCTGCTTGCCCTGATGCTTGTCCTGTAGGTCGCGGATGTGCTCCATCCAGTCCGAGGCATTGGCATGTAGCTCGGCCAGCTCATCCTTGCTGGGCATATCCTCGAGCAGCGCCTGGAGGGCCAGGCGGGCGTCGGCGACGATCGGCACGGCCACCTTGACGTTCTTGCCGATCTCGGAGGGGTCGATATCGACGTGGATCACTTTGGCGTTAGGCGCGAAGGTGCTCGCCTTGCCGGTGACCCGGTCGTCGAAGCGGCCGCCGATATTGAACAGGACATCGCACTCCTGGATGGCCTTATTGCAGTGGACCCAGCCGTGCATGCCGGGCATTCCCAGGTTCAGCGGGTGCTCCTCGGGTATGGCCCCGATGCCGTGGAGCGTGGTGACCACCGGCACGCGCAGGCGCTCGGCGAACTCGCGCAGCTCGTGGAATGCACCGGCCATCACCACGCCGCTGCCGGCGATGATCAGCGGCTTTTTGGCCCCGGCGAGCAGCTTGAGGGCCTCGCGGACCTGCTTGTGGTTGGGCTGGTAGTTCGGCTTGTAGCCGGGCAGGTTCAGCTTCACCTCCCAGTTGGGCACGAAGCTCTTCTGCATCGCGTCCTTGGTGATGTCGATCAGCACCGGGCCGGGGCGGCCGGTGGTGGCGATGTGGATCGCCTCCTTGAAGACGTAGGGCAGCTCCTCGGCGCGCTTTACCAGGTAGTTGTGCTTGGTGATCGGCATGGTGATGCCGGTGATGTCCGTCTCCTGGAAGGCGTCCCTGCCCAGTACCGCCGACGAGACCTGGCCGCAGATCGCCAGGAGCGGGGTGCTGTCCATCATCGCGTTGGCGATCGGCGTGACCAGGTTGGTCACGCCGGGGCCGGAGGTGCCGATGCAGACGCCGATCTTGCCGGTGGAGCGGGCGTAGCCCTCGGCGGCGTGGCCGGCGCCCTGCTCGTGGCGGCAGAGCACGTGGCGTAGCCTCTCGCGGTACTCCCACATCGCGTGGTAGAACGGCATGATCGCCCCGCCGGGGAACCCAAACATCACCTCCACGCCCTCGCGGATGAGGGCCTCGCACATCACCTGCGCGCCGGTTCGTGTCTCAGACATACACCCTCCTTAATGTTGAATGCTCAATGTTGAATGTTGAATGTCAAAAACTGAATATCTCCTGCCAATGTTCGGCAACTCAACATTCAGCATTCAGCATTCAACATTATTCAAGGACGGCCCCGTTGCTCGCGTTCGTGACCATGCGGGTGTAGCGCGCCAGCCAGCCGCGCTTGTACTTTGGCGCCGGGGGCGCCCAGGCGGCGCGGCGGGCCGCCAGCTGCTCGTCGCTCAGGTCTACGGCCATCGTGCGCGCCCCGAGGTCGATCGTCACCATATCGCCGTCGGCGATCAGGCCGATCGGCCCGCCTTCGGCGGCCTCCGGGCTGACGTGGCCGATGCACAGGCCGCGGGTGCCCCCCGAGAAGCGGCCATCGGTGATCAGCGCGGTGGTGCTGGAGAGCGCGGGGATGCCCTTAACCATGCTGGTCAGCGAGAGCATCTCGCGCATGCCGGGGCCGCCGCGCGGGCCCTCGTAGCGCACGACGATCACGTCGCCGGGGTTGATCTGGCCGTTCACCACCGCGTTGGTGGCCGCCTCCTCGCTGTCGAAGCAGCGCGCCGGGCCGTGGAAGTTCATCTCGTGCTGCTCCACTGCGCCCACCTTGATGATCCCGCCCTCGGGGGCCAGGTTGCCGAACAGCGCGCTCAGGGCACCGCGCTCGGAGTGCGGGCTGCTGGCCGGGCGGATGCACTCGGGGTTGCGGATCTCGACGTGCTCCAGGCTCTCGCCTAGCGTCACGCCCATCACCGTCCGTGCGTCGAGCTTGAGCGCGCCGGGCTTCTTCGCCAGCTCGGCCAGGATGGCCGGCACGCCGCCGGCGGCGTGGACATCCTGAATATGCCACTGGCGCGGGCCGTCCCAGGCCGGGGAGACCTTGGCCAGGTGTGGCACGCGGTCGCTCACCTCGTTGAAGCGCGACACCGGGTAGTCTAGGTCGGCCTCGCGGGCCAGGGCCAGCACGTGCAGCACGGTGTTGGTCGATCCGCCCATGGCCACGTCGAGCGCCATGGCGTTGTCGATTGCGTCGGCGGTGACCACGTCGCGGAAGCGCAGGCCCTGCTCCACCAGGGTGAGGATCTGGGTGGCGGCCTTGCGGGCCAGCTCGTGGCGTTCGGGCGCGACCGCCAGGATGGTGCCGTTGCCAGGTAGGGCGATGCCGAGGGCCTCGCAGAGGCAGTTCATCGAGTTGGCGGTGAACATGCCCGAGCAGGAGCCGCAGGTGGGGCACGCGATCTGCTCCAGCTTGAGCAGCTGCGCGTCGGTCATCTTGCCGGCGGAGTGCTTGCCCACCGCCTCGAACACGGTGATCAGGTCTGACTTGTTGCCGTCCTCGTCAATACCGGCGGCCATGGGGCCGCCGGAGACGAAGATCGTCGGGATGTTCACCCGGGCCGCCCCCATCAGCATGCCGGGGACAATCTTGTCGCAGTTGGGGATACAGACCATGCCGTCGAAGCAGTGGGCGGCCACCACTGTCTCCACACAGTCGGCGATCAGCTCGCGCGAGGGCAGTGAGAAGCGCATGCCCTCGTGGCCCATGGCGATCCCGTCGTCTACGCCGATGGTGTTGAACTCGAAGGGTACGCCGCCCGCCGCCCGCACCGCATCCTTCACCACTCGCCCAAACTCCTGGAGGTGGGCGTGGCCGGGGATGATGTCGATGTAGGAGTTGCAGATGGCGATGAAGGGCTTGCCAAAGTCCGACTCGTCCTTGATCTGGCCGGTGGCCCGCAGCAGGCTGCGGTGGGGCGCGCGCTCGAAGCCGCGCTTGATCGTGTCTGATCGCATAGCCGAACCCTTTTTACGCAATGCGAGGCCGTGCGGAGCAGCCATGCTCCGCGCCGCAGTTGTGGCGGCCACTCAACGTTGATGCCCACAGACGAAAAAAACCCCCCGCGTTTCCGTGGGAGGTTCAGCCTTACTACTGTGCCGGGTTGCTACGCATCCCCCCCCAAACGGTTTTTGCCCCACCCAATAAGGAGGAGTACGATGCCGCTAACTAGGAGGATGTTTACAGACAGAGAGGCCATGGGTGCGCGCAACCTTTATAAACCACAATCCCGGTGAGGATACCACAGGCTCTAGAAATCGTCAAGCGCGATGCGCCGCGGGTGAAACCTTCATCACCGGGTGGGTAGAAGGCACCACCGGGCCGACCAGCGCGGTGGGGTATACTGAGTCGCGTGTAGTCCCTGGGACAGACACAACAGTCATCTACTGCCGCCTAAAGGCGGGCAGTCCCTGCGCCGTGGTATTGGCATACGAGCTATGGTGTAGGAGTCTTTTTATGGAGGTTGCGCCGTGTTCCACACCATCCTCGCCCCTCTCGACGGATCGCCCGCCAGCGAGCAGGCTCTTGCGACGGCGGCCCGCCTGGCCCAGCATAGCCAGTCGACGCTCCACCTGGCCCATGTCCACTCGCCATACACCACCACCCCGATCATGATCGAGGGGCTGCCGGTGATCGACGATGAGCTGCACTCCCGCGCCGCCGACCACGAGCTGGCCTATCTGCGCCAGGCGGCCGCGTCGGTTGTCACCGCCGCCGATCCGATCATCGCCCGCTTGGATGGGCCGGTGGCCTTCACGCTGTCCAGCTACTGCCACGAGATCGGCGCCGACCTGCTGGTGCTCACCACCCACGGCCGTAGCGGCTTCACCCAGCTCTGGCTCGGCAGTGTCGCTGAGGCCCTGCTGCACAGCCTCAGCGTGCCGATGCTGCTGCTGCACCCCGCGCCCGCGCCTGTGCCGCCCACGCCTTTTCGGCATATCCTCGTGCCGCTCGATGGCTCCGCCCTGGCTGAGCAGATCTTGCCCCACGCCATGGCCCTGGCCGGCCACGATGGCGCCG
>JBAXES010000139.1:0-8647 GCA_037140315.1 Chloroflexales bacterium | reverse complement strand
ACCCCCGACATCCCCGCCGCCAAGGCATTCATCGCCGAGGTGCGCGCCGCCGCACCCGACGCCAGCCACCACTGCTTCGCCTACCTGGTCGGCTACGGCGCCAGCGTCACCGCCGGCATGAGCGACGACGGCGAGCCGGGGGGCACGGCAGGGCGGCCCATGCTGGCCGTGCTGCGCGGCGCCGGCCTGGGCGATGTGACGGTGGTGGTGACGCGCTACTTCGGCGGGACGCTTCTGGGCACCGGGGGGCTCGTGCGGGCCTACGGCGACGCGGTGAAGGCGGTGCTGGAGGCGCTGCCGCGCGCCGAGCGCGTGGAGCTGCGCGACCTCTTCGTGCGGGCGAGCTACGCCGACTACGCGGCCATCCGGCGCGCGCTGGAGGCCCACGGCGCCACGGTCGAGGCCGAGGACTTCGCCACCGATGTGAACATCGCCGCGCGCCTGCCCGCCGACGCCTACGCGAGCTGCGTCGCCGATTTGGCCGAGCTGAGCGCCGGGCGGGCGATCATTGAGTCCTGAAGGCGATGCGAATGCTGCGCATTCGCATCGCCTTCAGGTACAAGGTATGGAGCATGCGAGCGCGCGTCAGGCCCCGGCCACACGGGCGCGGCTGACCACATCGCGCACCGCCGCGATCCATGCCTCCGGGAAGCGGGCCGGGTCGATCATCCACTTTTCAATGCCTGTCAGCGCGTGGGCGATCCCCGCATGCTCATCGGCGACCGCCGATGCCAGCAGGCCGCCGCAGTTTGGCATCCACGCGCGCCACTCAGTCCCGACGTGCGCATAGAAGGCACTGTCCAGCGCCACGAGGGCCTCGTCGCTGATGCTCGTGCGGCGCTCATGGGCGAGCAGCTGCACTGCCCCGACAAGGGTCGCATAGCGCTCGCGTCTGGCGGGCAGCGCATGCACAAGCTCCTCGTAAAGCATCTGGAGGTAACACTCCATATGCCACTGGGGCATGCCACGCATCGAGAGCAGGCGCGTGAGCCACTGGATCTGATGGTTGACGCTATCCTGGCTCTCAGATGTGAGCGATAACAGCCAGCCAGCATCGCTCCAGCAGAACTTGCGGCCACGCGTGCCATAGCGGAAGTCGATGTACGGGAACTGCCGCGAGATCCGCTCGTACGCCCGCATCATCGCCTTGATCTCGTCTATGTCACCGGTGATCGGGTGATTGCCGGCCAGCGGATTGAGCAGAGTCACCAGCTCGCCAGTCGGGTTCTCATTCAGCGGGTGCAGCAGAAAGATCAGCTGCTCGATCCCGTCGAGCGTCTCGCGGGCGGCCAGCACCACCTGCTTGTACGCATCTGGCTCAAGCGGGATAACATTCAGGCTGTCGGCGAACTGCGGCCAGTGGGCCTGCCCCCAGCTATCAAAGCTGGCCAGATAGCCCACGCCGCTCGGGCCAGTCAGGCGCAGCGCGTGGGTCACCTTCTCGCAGAGCGCGGCGCCGCCCATATTCCATGTCGCCAGGGCATAGGCGCTGCCCAGCAGCGACCGCGGGTCGAGCGTGGCCCGCAGCCGAATATGCTCGGCCAGCACCTCGGCGCCCAGCGCCGCCGCAGGGACAGCGGGGATCTGGGTGCCGGCGAGGGTGGCGATATCTTGCTGTAGGAGCAGCTGCTTATGCAGATCTCGCCCCCAGATCGTGCGCAGCGCGTAGTCGGTCGTCTGCACAACCACCTGCTCGAAGGCATCGTAGATCGTCGCCAGGCTACGCAGCAAAGTGACATAGCTGACCGTGGAGAGCTGCCGGGCGTTGACCGCCTCGAAGAACGGCAGCTCGCCGATACGCACATTCTGGTCGTACGTGGCAGCCTGAAGCGTCTCGGTAATGGGTGTTACCTGCGACATCACAACCTCTCCTGTTGACCCTGAGGGTGCGCGCACCTGTGCGCGCGCCTACACCGGCATCGTGCTGATCGAGATGCTGCCCGCGCCTACACCGGCATCGTGCTGATCGAGATGCTGCCCGCGCCTACACCGAACTCATCGCGACGCCGGGCAGCCTCCAGCAGCAGCTCCTCGCAGGTGGCGGCCATCGTCGCCGGCGGGCTACTATGGAGCGGGGCGACGGTGAAGAGGCCAGAATCCCAGCCGGCGATCCGATACACTGCCTCGGGGCCATCGATCCCCTCGCAGGTCGCCGCCACAATCAGGCCATCCCAGATCCAGATGGCGGCCGCGGCGGGGCCAAGGCGGGCCGCCAGGTACACCGAGCGCTGCTCCTGACAGAATGCCTGGAGGAGCGCGGCCGGGCTCAGCAGCGTGAAGGAGCCATGCAGATACATACGACGTCTCCGCTTTAGATAGTTCGGCGCACCTGCGCCACCACCGCGTTCATGATTGCCTTCAGCGTGTCGAACACGCCATTCCCACGCAGGGCAGACGCCTCATAGCAAGGGCGCTGCTGGACATCGAGCTGACGACGCAGCTCAGCGGCCGACATGATTTGCGGCAGATCACGCTTGTTAAGCTGCACGACAATCGGGAAGGTGCGAATGTCATGGCCCAGCTCAATCAGGTGCTGCTCCATGGTGTACCAGGACTCCTGGTTCTCGGCCATGCGCCCGGCCTGCGAGTCAGCCACAAAGACAACCCCGTCGGTGCCCTGGAGGATCAGCCGGCGGCTCGCCGCATAGTAGACCTGGCCCGGCACGGTGTAGAGCTTAAACTTCGGCTTGAGGTTATTAACCTTACCCATCTCTAGCTGGAGGAAGTCGAAGAGGAGCGTACGCTCTTGCTGGGTCTTCAACGAGATCAGCCGTCCGCGCAGGTTGGCCGGGGTGCGGGCGTGGATGTACTGGAGGTTGGTGGTCTTCCCGCTCAGCGCCGCCCCGTAGTAGACGATCTTCAGGTTGAGCTCGCCTAGCGCCCAGTTGATGAACATGGCAGCCTCGCAATATCGCGACAGTGTTGAGATGTGTTACCAGATGTTGTCGATTTGGGCCGCAAATGATTGCTCAAAGTCCTCGGAGATCGCATTGGGCGGCGGGATCATCGCCGCGCTGCCGACAATCGCCAGGATGCGGTCGGTCGAGCGCTTGATCGCCAGGCGCGACCAACCCAGGGGGACATCACGGGCCGTAGCGATCAGCAGCAGCAGGGCCTCGCCAACCCGTGCGATCAGGATGGTCAGGTCATCGTGCTCCTGCACGATCAGGTTGCAAGCGCGCCTGCCGCCCAGCAGACGACCGACCTCTAGCGTCGCCATCATATCGCCCGCAGACAGCGCGGCCACGCTGCCAATATCGGTGCCGTTGCCGCTGTCCCAGCTCACAATATCTAGGCCGCTGAGATCACCTAGCAGCGCGAAGCGAACATCGGCCTGCTGGCTGAACTGAGACAGCAGCTGCTTTAGCTCCTGGAGCTGTTGCACGGAGAGAACGAGCTGCGAGCGCGCCATCGCGTACTCCTATACTGGCCGCTGGGGTGAGGCGCCGGGGGCATCCTGCACCCCCAGCAGATTATTGCCGAAGAGCCGATCAAACTCCGTGTTGAGCGAGGCGGTCAGCTCGGCCGAGATCACATCGCCGACGCTGCCCTCGACGATCCGCATCTGGCTGAGCTGGCCAGCACTACGCTTGAGCTGCAACCACACATAGCCGAGCTTCGGGGTCACAAACTCTTTATCGAAGACCAGCGCCAGCAGGCGGTGATTCCCCGCGTTGGTGGCGTAGACATCAAAGTGATCGCCCTCCACAAGGTTCAGGTAGCGGGTGTTGGGGTCGCGCAGGGCCCGCCCCAGCTCGAACGAGTTGACAAAGCTCCCGGCGATCAGCGAGGTGACCGCGCCCAGGTCGAGGTTGGCCGGGTCTCCACGATGGGCGATCGTATTGCCGATATAGTCAGTGTAGAGGATCAGCTGCGCCTTCGTCTGCCAGCGCAGGACATCAAGCAGCATCTGCACATCGCGCAGGGTCGCCGGCGGGCGGCCCTGGCTGTCCGGGTCGTCGGCCAGCGGCAGGCCCAGCGCGCGCCCCACCGCATCGACCAACGCATCTGTGCTCTCAGGATCGCTCGCCAGCATGTAGCCGAGCCAGCGCGCATCGCGGAGATCCTCTACCGAAGCCTCGGACGGATGGAAGAGCAGCGCGCGCAGGTGCGGGGTCCGCGTGCGGAGGCGCCCGGCAAGGCCGGCACCACCATCCGACAGCGAGGCGACCAGCAGATGAAAATGCCTGTGGCCAGCCTGAAGCTGCGCCGCCGACGCCGAGCGAGCCGTCATCACCACTACCGCGATATCGTGAGCCTTGGCGGCGCGGAGGATCGACTCCTCCCACGCGTGCCTGCGAACGGCGTCGCCCTCAACTATCAGGATACTATAGCGCATAGGGTTGTCCTTATATTCGCTGCATCGATAGCGCTAGTATGCCCTGACTGGCGACCACCTTCTACGTGTATGAACCGGCCCGAGCTATCCTGGCCGATTGAGAGAGGTGTGGAGAGCGACCAGCCCCCCCACAGAGAACCTCCCGCTGCGCCTCATGCATGCGAACATGTGCGGAGTGCTAGCGCCGCACCGGGACGGCCTCGGCAATCGGTAGCCGGAAGTTAAATATACACCCTCTGCCATACGTACTCGTAGCCCAGATATGTCCGTCGTGCTGCTCGATCACCGCCTTGGTGATTGTGAGGCCCAATCCGCGCCCCGAGATGCCCAGGCTTGCTGTGCTCTCAGCGCGATAGAAGGGGTCGAAGACCTGCTCGATCTCTTCGGGGAGCAGGCCAGGGCCAGTGTCCTCAATGCGCACGAGCATATCGCCGCCCTCGCGTTGGGCGCAGACCCGAATATGCGAGCCGGCCGGGCTGTACTTGATCGCGTTATCGATCAGGGCGGCCACGGCGCGCCCGAGGCCCTCCTCAGAGCCGAACACCCGCGGCAGCCCGACCTGAATATCAGTGGTGACGTGCTGGCCGCGCCGGCCGAACTCGGCATACTGGGTGCCGACTGCGGCCTCAAGCAGCAAGTCCATGCGCAGGGGCATGCGGTGTTCGCCAGCCTGGAGCCGGATCTGGCCGAGGGCCAGCAGGTCGTTCACCAGCATTGTCAGCTCACTGTTCAGCCGAACCACCTGGCCGATCAGGCGCGACTGCTGCTCATTCAGCTCGCCGGCGGCAGGCACGCGGGTGATCAGATCGCGCAGCTCACGCAGCGGCACCCTGATAATATTGGAGAAGTTCGACAGGAAGCTCTCGTTGCGCTCGCCCTCGGAAACGATACTGGGCTGCGCCGGCGCTACGGGCGCCGCAGGACTCGCGCTGTGCTCATGCAGGATAAAAGCCCACAGTCCCTGCGAGAACTCAATGACCTGCGCCGTCGCCATACCCCCGCCGGGCAGCTCCACCTCACGCGCTGCGGCCCGCTCATCCATCAGCGCCTCGGTCAAGAGTGGCGCCAGGCAAGCGCCGCCGCTGGCGACCAGCGGCTGGCCGTGGGCGTGGACCCCTAGGAGGCGGGCGAGGGCCGAGGTGTAGCCGACAACCTGGCCCCTGCTATCGACAAGCAGCACGGCGTCGTCGATCTGCGCGAGCAGCGCCCCGAGATCGCGCACGATGTGCGAGGCGCCGCGCGATGCGGTCGGTGCGCTCTGACGCTCGGTTGGGGCGCGCGCGGGCGCGGTGCGGCCCTCGCCCCCCCGTGCGGCGTACGGCGCCGCGCCTGTCGGCACAATCGCCTGAGCATGAGCGGCCTGCTGCGGGGCCACGCCCAGGTTCATCGCCAGGAGGCTCCCGAGGCCATACAGCGTAGCCTGGGCCGGCCCCGAGAGCGGCCGCAGAGTTACGACCAGCAGGAGCCCCCACACGCGCTCATCGCGCAGCAGCGGCACGACGGTCAGCATATCGGTGCCGACCCAGCCGTCGGCGCCGCCAATGCCACTGGCCGCAGCCGAGGTGGCGCTGCCAGGCCGGCCACGCCGGATCACACTGGTAATAATGCCTTGCTGGATGGTAAGCGCCGCCGGAGGCGGGCCGCCCTCAGATGCCAGCAGCGTCAGCTGGCGCTGGTCGGCGTCAAGCTGGCCCAGCAACACCCGCTGCGCCCCAACGTCTCGAAAGATCTGCCGCACCTCGGGCACTGCCAGCAGCGCCTCCGCACCGGCACATGTCATCATCGCCGCAGCCATCGTCAGCCAGCGCAGCTCGCCCGGCATCAGCGCGTGGTAGTCGGTCTCAGATAGTCTCAGCTCGGACACCAGCGCCGAGGCAAGCCTGGCGACATAGGCCCGCTGCACCTCAGTCTCCACCAAGCTGCTCATAGTGTAGCTGTGGTCGCTGAGCTGGGAGAGGACCAGGGTAGCCCGGTCAACATACTCGGGGTCGGTGATGATCTGAACGCGATACTGGGAGCCCTCAGCCCAGGTGAGGAGGGCACTACCCCCCTGCTGGCTGGCGAGCACCAGGAATGGCGCGACGCCGAAGGTCTCGGACAGCACCACAAGGTTATCATTATCGTGTGGCCGCCCCCCTACCGTGAGCGCGCCGCCGAGGAAGCAGCACGACTCCAGATCGGACGGGCTGTTGCGCAGCAGCAGCGCGGCGAGTGTCCGAACCTGTTCTGCGCTCATGAGACAGCCCTTACCCCGTGGGATGCCGAGCAGTGCAGGCAGCGAGAAGGTTTCTACAGCGCTGGTCATGATTCGTTACTCCTGGGCGCGGGCGCGGGGAGGGCCTCTCCCTCTCCGCAAAAACCCCTCTCCCCGTTGCTGGGGTGGGAGAGGCGCGGAGAGGGCTTATCCCTTTCCGCAAAAACCCCTCTCCCCCGTTGCTGGGGTGGGAGAGGCGCGGAGAGGGCTTGTCCCTCTCCGCAAAAACCCCTCTCCCCCCTTTAAGGAAACCCGGACGCAGCCCTAGAGCAGACGCCGGGCGGCCTGAAGGACGGACATCGCATCGTGGGCGGCGTACCCCGGGAGGTGGCGACCTACCGCAGCATACAGCGCCTCGTAGCTGTGGCGTAGCGGCGTATCAGGCAGCCCCTGGCCGGCTAGCCACTGCTGCATCCAGCGTGTGTAGCTGCACATCGGCCCTGGGGTTCCGGCGGCAATGCTATCGGTGAGATAGGCCAGATACCAACCGACCTCAGCGGGCGTCTGATCATTGCGCGGACTCAAGCCAGCCGCAGTGAGCTGATCGGCGACCTCGACGACAATCAGCTCCTGTGCGCCCAGCAGCGCCAGGCAGCTCTGGCTCGTATCGTCGATCACGGGCAGGGCTGCCTCCACAACCTGGCGCAGCTCTGCAGCGGCCTCGGCCGACAGCTGCCCGACCACCGCCTGATCGAGCAGCCAAGCAAGCTGCCGAACATGGAGCGTGCTGAGGCCACGTGATGTAAGATCTTTGCGCATCCGGATCAGCTCCTGCCGCAAGATGTCAGGCTTACCGCTGCCGAGCGCATCGATCGCATAGTCGATAAAGAACCACATCTCATACAGTGCCCGATCACGACCTTCGGGCCCGTAGAGCGCCTGCCAGTGCCAATGGGCGTCGGCAGTAGCAGCGACCAGTGCCTCAGCCAGATCGGCGTGGACCACCCCGAGGCTCTGGGCGATCCCGGCGTACGATAGCCCATCAAGCGCCGACTGGATAGGCGCGGAGATCGCGGGCAGCGTGTCGTCGGGGAGACGGGCGCTGGTCACATTCCAGATGTATGTGCAGATCTCACGGACATGGCCGGTTGAGCAGCCGATGCTCTGGAACTGATCGCGCTGCCAGCGGATCTGGTCGGCGAAGAGCATCGGAGAGCCATAGCGGACACTCTTCGAGAGCGCCCCGAGGCTGGCATCCATATCAAGGGTCAGACGGTCGGCGATCCCAGGCCCAAACCGCTGCTGCCAGAACGGCTGCGCGAGTATGAGGCCCACGATCTCATGGCGGATCTGGCTACGACCGCTGTCAAACAGCTTCGCGATATCTATGCGATCCATGTGCCCTCGCCCTCCCACCAAGGCTCCGCCCTCACATTATTGATATGGCGAGATTAGGCACTGCGAATCTTCTCGGTGATTACACGCGCGATCTGGCGGATGTCCCCCTGGTGATAGTACCCACCGCGAACCCGCGCCCGCAGGTCATCCCGATCATAGAAGGCTAGGCCGCCATATGTGAAGAACGGGCGCGGCGGATCCATCTGCGCAACCAGCTGGCTCGCCGTGATCAGGCCGTGAGCAGACTCGACCGTGGACGCCGAGAGGGCGAGGACCTGCGGGCTAAGCTGGCGCACCATCTCCTCAAGCGTCGAGTTCGGCACATTCTGGCCGAGGTAGATCACATGGAAGCCGCCCCAGCGCAAGAAGAGGCTGATCATGATCGCCCCGATCTCGTGGAGCTCGCCCTGGGCGCAGGCGACGATCGCTGTGACCCCGCCGGGGTGATCGGTCGAGGCGTTAAATAGGTTGAGCAGCTTGCTCTGTACAAAGCGGCTGCTAAAGTGCTCGGCGGCGACGCTGACCTCGCCGCGATGCCAGCCTTCGCCGATCGCAATCTGCACGGGCGTCAGCAGCTCATTACAGATCTGCTCGGGCGTATAGATCGCGCAGGTCTCGCTCCACACCTGTTCGGCGGCATGCTGATCATAGGCGACGAGCGCGCCCACCAGACGCTTCTGCAGGATCGGCCAGCTGCGCAGGTTCTGGGTATCACC
>JBAXES010000138.1:0-8651 GCA_037140315.1 Chloroflexales bacterium | reverse complement strand
GCTCGGCCTTGATCCCGATCACCTGCTCGATCCGGGCAATGTAGACCCGCTGCTGCGCGCCATCGAGTTCGGCGAGCAGTGGCAGCAGCTTATCCAGCGCTACGCGCTGGCCCTGGGGGTCGCCCAAATCCAGGCCAGCGGTGTACGCCCCGATGTAGAACTCCATCACCGGCACAGCGGCGACCACCAGTTGACGCCAGAGATCCGGGTCGGCCCTGATCACCTCATCGGGATCGCGGCCCTCGGGCATCTTGATGATCCGCAGGCTGACGTCGCTCTCCAGGCGCACCGCGCCCTGGGCCGTGGCCACTAGGTGCCCGTCGCCGCCGGAGTCGGCGCCCTCGCGCAGGGCGTTCAGGCCCTTGAGCGTCGCCTTCTGCCCGGCGGCGTCGGCGTCCAGGGCCATGTAGACATTGTGCGAGAGCCGCTTGAGCAGGGCCACGTGGCCGCGGGTGATCGCCGTGCCAAGCGGGGCCACCACATTCCGGAACCCGTGCTGGTGGGCGCTGATCACATCCACGTAGCCCTCGACCACCACCGTGCGGTCCTCGCTGCGGATAGCGTCGCGGGCCAGATCGAGGCCGTAGAGCAGCTCGCCCTTCTTGAAGAGCGGCGTCTCCGGCGTGTTCAGGTACTTGGGCTGCGCGTCGCCCAGCGCCCGCCCGCCGAAGCCCACCACCTGGCCCCGCGCGTCGCGGATGGGGAAGATCAGCCGGCCGCGGAAGCGGTCGTAGGGGCCGCGCGTCTCGTGGTCGATCGCCAGGCCGGCCAGCACGACATCCTCCGGCGCGTAGCCCTTCTTGCCCGTCAGGTAGGCGAAGAGGTGGCCCCACTCGTCCAGGCTGTAGCCGATCTGGAAGGACTCCACCGTCTCGGCGGTCAGGCCGCGCTTCGCCACATACGCGCGGCCGGGTTCGCCGCGGGCCAGGCTCAGCAGCACATAGTTGAAGTACTTCGCGGCGGCGGCGTTGATCTCCAGCAGCCGCGTGCGCCGGGCGTCCTCCTGGCGCTCCTGGTCGCCCTTCGGCTCCAGGCGCACCCCCGCCCGCGCCGCCAGCTGCTCCAGGGCGTCCTTAAAGTCGAGCCCCTGCTTGCGCATCACATAGTCGAACACCGTGCCCGAGGCGTGGCAGCCGAAGCAGTAGAAGCTCTGCGACTCCGGGTAGACCGTGAAGGCCGGGGTGCGCGAGTTCGGGTGAAACGGGCAGAAGCCCACGAAGCTGCGCCCCGTCTTGCGCAGGCTCACCCCCGAGGCGCCGATCACCTCGACAATATCGGTCTTGCTGCGGACATCGTCGATCTGGCTCATACGCCCCACACTTGGGGAGGGTCTCAGGGAGGGCGAAGCCCTCCCTGAGACCCTCCCCTACGCCCCCCACGTCTTGGGGATAAAGATCCGCTTGAACACCTCAAGGGCGTAGCGGTCGGTCATGCCCGCGATATAGTCGACCACGGCGCGCGCGACCGGCTCCTGGCGCTGCCGGTTGACGCTGAGCAGGTCGTCGGGCAGCTCGCTAACGTGCGTGCAGAAGTAGTCGTAGAGCGTCTCGATCACAAAGCGCACCTTCTCCTGGTCCTTCTCCATGCTCTGGGCGAGATAGACGTGGCGGAACATGAAATCGCGCAGGGCGTTGGTGGCCGCCAGGACGGGCGGGCTCATCGAGATGATCGGCGGGTCAGGCGGGTCGCCCGCGCCGCTGGCCCACCAGTTCGTGGCGATCAGGTCGGCGACCATCGTGTTGATGCGCTCGCCGTGGCTGTGGCCCAGCACATCCAGACAGTCCCCAGGCAGCTCCTCGGGGAGCAGCAGCCCGGCGCGGATCGCGTCGTCGATATCGTGGTTGATGTAGGCCACGCTATCGCAGATCTTAATGATCTGGCCCTCCAGGGTTTTCGCCGTGCCCCAGGCGGTGGTCATAATATCGCGCCGGGCCTTCGAGTGCAGGTAGATCCCCTCGCGCACGGCGTAGGTCAGGTTCATGCCGCTGCCCGCGCGCGCGATCACCTCGACGATCCGGCGGCTCTGCTCGTTATGCCGGAAGTGGTCGGGGTAGATCCGGGCCAGGGCCGTCTCGCCGGCGTGGCCGAAGGGCGCGTGGCCGATATCGTGGCCCAGGCCGATCGCCTCGGTCAGATCCTCGTTCAGGCGCAGGGCGCGGGCCACCGTGCGCGAGATCTGCGTGACCTCCAGAGTGTGGGTGAGCCGGGTGCGGTAGTGGTCGCCCACCGGCGCGATGAACACCTGGGTCTTGTGCTTGAGCCGGCGGAAGGGCTTCGAGTGCAGGATGCGGTCGCGGTCGTGCTGGTAGGCCGGGCGGATCGGGCACGGCGCCTCGGGCCGCTCGCGCACGGCGGCAGCGCTGAGGGCCGCCAGGGGCGAGAGCGTCTGCGACTCCAGGGCCTCGCGCTGCTCACGGATGCTCAGGCTGATCATGGGGCGGTCTCGCCCTTGTTCGTCTTGATCCCGAGCACCGCGTAGATCGGGCAGAAGCCCGTCGCCGCAGTCACAAACATCACCAGCGCCAGCACGGCGGCGACGATCTGGAAGATGCCGCTGAGGATGAACATCGCCGGGATCATGAACAGGAACGCGAGCGCCAGGCGGATATCGCGGTCAAGCGTGCCTTCGTTCTTAGGGAGCATACCCGTTCCTCTCTCCGCTATGGGGCGCCGACATCACGGTGCCCGCTTGATATAGACGGGCCGGAAGCCAACCGCAACAAAGATATTGGTCGAATCCTTCGAGAGGCCGGGAGTCGTCCCATCGCGAGCCATCATCGCCGAGGGGTGGGCGCTAATCGGCACGGACGCCCCACGCACGCTGCCATCACGGGACCAGAGCACATCGACGACCGAGCCGTCGCGCTGGCTGAAGCGGTAGGCCTCAATATCTGGCCCGTAGTCCACGCTTCTGGCAGAAGTGTATTGGCCGATTGTCTCAATCAGCAACTTGTACGTGGAGTAGGCCGGGCGCGGACTCTGGCTTGCGTCAAGCAGCCCCGCGCTCCGCCACCCCGGCCCGTCGAGCGTATACCACGATACCTGCTGGATATCTGCGGCGGCGGCCCGGCTCATGATCCGCACCAGATGGTCGGACTGCGCCTCGAAGAACTCATTTGAGGGCGGGGAACATGCCGCATACGGCGGCGTGCAGATCAGCCCAGTCTCATTCAGCCAGAGCGGCTTATTCACCCCGTAGCGAGCCATGACATCCCGCAGATACTTGGCCTTGCCGAGGGTCCAGCCACCCGACCGGCTCCAGCTATTCCCAGCGTTGAGATCATGATCGTAGTTCGGCTGTTGTATATACGAGGGGTAAGAGTGATAGGCCAGGATATCAAACGAGTCGGCGGCGCCGGAGCGCAGAATGCCATCGAGGAACATTCCGGGGTCGCCAACGCCTAGCTCGGCCGGCGCCGGGTGATCGAGCAGCAGCCCGCCGATCACAATCCGCATGCTCGGGTTCGCCGCACGCATCGCGGGCACCACCGCCCGCAGCATGCGCCCGTAGCGCTCGCCGCCGTAGTATTGGTCGTTGAGATCGCCCCAGCAGCCGAAGGGGGAGTCAGCCGGCACCAAGGACGGATCAACATCAGGTTCGTTGCCAAGCTCCCAGTAGCTCACCTGGCCCCTATAGCGCTGGGCAAGAGCGGCCAAAAAGTTCGCGTAGTCGGGGAAGTACTGATCCTGGACGGCGGCGCAGTTCGAGTTCGTCACCGAGGCCCACGTCGGCGTGCCGCGGATGATCACCACCGGCGTAAGCCCCGCCGCCTGCGCGTGCTGCAGGTCGCTGTCAAGCTGACTCAGGGCCGCCCAGTTATAGGTGCCGCGCACCGGCTCCACCGCGCTCCACATCACACCGTTGAGGCGTAGCCAGGTGGCCCCGAGGCTCTGCGCCTGGGCCGTAACCTGGCTGTCGCTGATGGCACTGAGCCCTGTCTCAACCCCAAATATCGTCGGCGGATTCATCCGGGAGATCGCTGGCAGATAGGTCTTAATAGGCAGGGTCTGCGCAACAGCCGACAACTGGGACGCGAAGGCCCCGAGCAGAAGGAGCGTGAGTACGCCAGCGAGCCGCTTGAAACGAAGCATGGGTGAATTCCCTTCTACAGACAACTACGGCGAGTACTGATCTGGTGTGCGCCTGCACCAAGTGAGACCCTGAATACGCCGCCCACAAGAGAGACCACAGCGCGGCTGCGGGCCTGCCCATCGGCCCATACCTGAACGCCGTCGAGCCAGATCTCAGCGCCGCCGCCAGGGCTGGGCAGTACTGGCACCGTCACGTCCCAATGGGGGTGTGGGGGCGGCGAAGCCGCCCCCACGATCTTTTTTTGTTGGGTCTGGGGCGCAGCCCCAGGGACGTCGCACTGGCCCTGACTATAACATACATCAGCCGACTTCTAATAGGAGCATGTATGCTACAATGTGGCGGTTTAGGCTAGAAGCCCCTGGTGTGATGGGAAACGAATGAACGACGCGACCACGGAGTCCACCGAGAGCGGCGATGACTTCGGCCTGAGCGCCGTACGCGAGCTGCTCCGGCTGATGAACCAGACCGATATCACCGAGATCCTGATCGAGCGCGGCGATACGAAGCTGCACGTGAAGCGCAGCACGGCGGCGGCGGTCGCGGCGGCGCCCGCAGGCCAGGCGGCGCAGATCCTCGCCCCGGCTATGGCCCCGCCGTCAGCGCCGGTGCAGCCCCTCTTCGTAGCCCAGCCGCTGCCTGAGAGCGCCCATGTGGCGATGCCCGCCGGCCACACCATCGCCGCGCCGATGGTCGGCACCTTCTACACCGCAGCCTCCCCCAAGGACCCGCCCTTCGTCCAGGAGGGCGATGAGATCCATATTGGCGACGCTGTAGGCATCATCGAGGCCATGAAGATGATGAATGAGATCGAGAGCGAGGTCTCCGGTCGCGTCGCCCGCATCCTCGCGAAGAATGGCCAGCCCGTCGAGTATGGCCAGCCCCTGATGGTGGTCGAGCCGCTCTAACGAGCGCCCCAAACCTGCTTTTTGTTAGATTTTGGCGGCTGCGCCGCCAAAATCTAACAAAAAAAAGAACGTGGGGGCGATGAAGCCGCCCCCCACACCCCCACCGGGAGGTGACGAGGTATCGGTATGCAAGCACTCGGCGTCGCCCAGCTCAATAGCTACCTGCGCGCGCTGCTCGAGTCCGACGAGATCGTGCGCGACATCTGGGTGGCGGGCGAGGTCTCGGAGTTTCGGCGCTACGCATCGGGCCACTGCTACTTCACGCTGAAGGACGAGGGCGCCACCATCCGCGGGGTGATGTGGCGCTCATACGCCGAGCGCCAGCGCTCGCTCCCGCAGGTCGGTGACGCCGTCCTCGCCCACGGCAAGATCTCGATCTACGAGGCCCGCGGCGAGCTCCAGCTGGTGGTGGACGCGATCGTCCCCGCCGGCGTCGGCCTGCTCAACGCCCGCTTCGAGGAGCTGAAGATCCGCCTCGCCGCCGAGGGCCTGTTTCACCCCGAGCGCAAGCGCCCCCTGCCCAGGCTGCCCCGCCGGATCGGGGTCGTCACCTCGCCCCAGGCCGCCGCCCTCCAGGATCTGCTCAACGTCCTGCGCCGGCGCTGCCCCCTGGTCGAGGTGCTGATCTCGCCCTGCGTCGTCCAGGGCGAGCGCGCCCCCGACAGCATCGTCGAGGCGCTCTACGCGATCTACGCGGCCGACGTCGACCTGATCATCCTGGCCCGCGGCGGCGGCTCGATCGAGGACCTCTGGTGCTTTAACGATGAGGCCGTGGCCCGCGCGGTCTTCGCCAGCCCGGTGCCGCTGCTCACCGGCGTCGGCCACGAGACCGACACGACGATTGTGGATCTGGTGGCCGATGTGCGCGCGCCCACGCCCTCGGCCGCCGCCGAGCTCGCCGTGCCCGACATGGCCGACCTGCGGGCCCAGGTGGCCGATGCGCGCGCCCGCCTTGGCCTCGCCGCCGGCGATGGCCTTGCGGCACGCCGCGCCGACCTCGAGGCGGCCACCCGCCGGGTCGAGGGCACCGCGCCCCTGCGCCGCATCGGCCAGGACCGCCAGCGGGTCGATGACCTCGCCCGCCGCCTCAGCGCGCAGACGGCCCGCGCCACCGAGCTGCGCCGCGCCCGCCTGCACGGCCTGTCCGCCCAGCTCGCCGCCCTCAGCCCGCACGCCACCCTCGCCCGCGGCTACGCCGTGGTGCGCCACGCCGCCAGCGGCCGCGTGCTCACCCGCCCCGGCCAGGCCGCCCCCGGCGACCGCCTGCGGATCACGCTGCGCCAGGGCGACCTGCTCGCCGACGTTGTCACGCAGATACCTGAGGGAGATGCAGATGAGCGACCAAACCCCCGTTGATACATACGAGACACGCTACGCCAGGCTGCAGGAGGTTGTCGCCCAGCTTGAGGCCGGCGACCTGCCCCTCGATCAGACGCTCAGGCTCTACGAGGAGGGCGTCCGCCTCGCCGCCGAGTGCCAGGCGCTGCTGGACGCCGCCGAGCTGCGCGTCCAGCTGCTCCAGGCCGGCGACACGACGCTCGACCTCGAGGGGTGATGCCCGCGCCTGACCTGTACGGAGAAGGCATGTACCAATCTGAGTCTATCCACACGTACCCGCGCCTCCTCAAGCTCGCCATCGAGTGGCTCTGTGGCCTGCTCGTGGTGATCACCTCGGCCCAGATCGGGTTCATCTTCCTCCACGCTGTCTGGGGCATCTATGGCCGCGACACGACGCGGATCGCGCAGATCCCGCTGCTCCCCAGCATTGTGGCCTGGATCGACAGCGTCGACACGAGGCATATTGTCGCGATCTCCGATCTCTGGCCCGCCTTGATCATGCCCCTCGGCTGGTCGGCCCTGGCGCTGTTCGCCACGGTTGTGCTGCGCAACGCCTTCCCCACCGTCCGCACCGGCGCCCAGGGCATCCTGCTGGAGTTCGCCGGGTCGTGGCTGCCCATCACCTGGGAGGGGCTGCAGGCCATGCGTGTGACCGAGGATCTGTCGGCCACGCGCTTTGTGCTGCTCGCCCAGACCGGCAAGGGCCACCTGACCGGCTGGCACCGCCTCTACAGCGTGTTCTACGGCATGAGCTGGCGGCCCGGCTTCTACATCACCTCGAACATCAGCGAGTTCGACCGGCTCGTCAAGACGATGCTCAGCGAGAGCGAGCGCACCGCCCGCGCCAGCGAGACGGCCCGCCCGGTTCGGCTCCAGGAGGACGCGCAGTCGCTGCTCTTTCGGCTCCTGCTCAGCCCGGGGTCGTTCTTTAGCCGCAGGTCGGCGACCGACGTTGCCCCAGGGGCCACAGCCGGTCCCCGCCAGGCAGCTGGCCCCGGCGGCCCGGTGGCCGCGGCCTACCCGGCGCGGATCACCGTGCTCCTCAACGGGGCGGCGCTGATCCTGGCCATCCTGGCCGGGCTGAGCTACCTCTCGGCGTGGTCGAGCCTGATCGCCCTAGAGATCCCGGCCGCGCGCGAGGCGGCGCCCTTCAGCTGGAGCTTCGGCGACCCGCGCTACATTGAGCTGGCCAACGCCTTCCGCACCCGCGCCGTGCCGCTGCTGGGCGTGCCCGGACGGCCCGACCTGCCGGCGCCCTCGTGGATCATCGTCTCCGCCCACCTCGCGCTGATCCTGGCCGTCGCCGCCATCGTCTGGCTGCGCAACCTCCTGCCGGCCCTCGAGTCGCGCGGCGCGGGCATCGCCGTGCGCGAGTCGCTGCGCGGGCGCTGGCGGCTGATCCCCTGGGATCGGGTGCGGGCGATCAAGCTGACCGAGATCTCCGAGCAGAGCCAGATCCTGCTGCTCCAGGGCCCCGGCCTGCCCGCGACCCAGAGGCTCACGAGCATGCTGTACGACGGCAGCGTCAGCGGGGGCGTGCTGATCACCTCGGCGATCAGCAACTTTCAGCCGATGCTCCAGCACGCCATCGAGCAGATCAGCCACATCGAGCACGGCGACGGCACGCCGGTGCTGCGGCAGGAGGCCCGCTCGCCCATGCTCTGGATGGCCTTCGGCGGCGGCGCCGCCCGCGAGGCCCTGGCGACTAACGCCCGCGCCGACGCCGCGACCCGCAGCATAAGCCCCAGCGGCCTGATCCCGGCCGCGCGCACGATGGCCGCCCTGGCCCTGCCGCCCGCCCTGCTCCTGGCCCTCGGCGGCCTGATGGCCGACCGCCCGCCTGGGCTGGGCCTGATCATCGGGGCCCTGGCGCTCTGGGCCTTCGGCATGCTGGAGTGGCCGCTGGTCGGCCTGATATCGGTGCTGCTCGATGACAGCTCCGGCGGGGGTGAGGAGGGCTACCGCGCCTTCTACCTCTACCCGGCCAGCCAGATCCCGCGCCTGCTGCCCTTGGTGGCGGCGATCATCCTCCAGGTCGTCGGCGCCCCCGTGCTGCCCGCCCTGGCCTGGCTCGGGGCGATCATCTGGGCCTTCTGGCTTAGCCGCAGCATCTGGGAGGCGCTCTACGAGTGGCGCGGCAGCCAGGCCATCCTCGGCGGCCTGCTCCCCGTCGTCTGGCAGCTCCTGCTCCTGGCCGGCTACCTCATCGCCATCCGCGCACAGTGAGGGCGTGGGAGAGCCTCGCTCTCCCACAAAAAAATACATGAGTCATCCCGAATTTAATCCAGGCTGATGCAAACCTGGAGGCGGGGCGG
>JBAXES010000137.1:0-8672 GCA_037140315.1 Chloroflexales bacterium | reverse complement strand
CAGATAATCTGCACGCGACCTTCTCCTTCGACTGCGAGGGCCGTACCCTGGGCTGTTTTCTCGATGGTGGGAATTATCGCTTCGGCCTCTCGGGAGATATTTTGCTTAAAATCGCCGCGTCGCCACCTGCGCCGAAGCTGCGGCGGCTTCTGTCTGACGCCGAGGCTGCCCGCCTGCGCGCAACGGTTTACGCCCGTGTGGTGCGGATCGTTGCCGGAATCACCCATGCGTTGAGCGATGATGTGCGTGGCTGGCTTGCACTGATTTTAGAGTGGGACGAGGATCGTGCCCTTGTCAACCGGCGTATGTTCCAGTCTACATACCTGCCAATCAGCATTGTGCCGCCAGATCAGTATCGCGCCCTGGTACTCCAGATGACGGAGGGCTGTAGCTGGAATCGCTGCACCTTCTGTAGTTTCTACCGCGACCGGCGCTTTCGGATTAAGTCACCGGCGGTGCTACAGCACCACATCCAGCAGGTCAAGGCGCTCCTCGGGCGTGGGATCGGGATGCGGCGCTCGATCTTTCTCGGCGACGCCAACGCGCTGATTGTCCCGCAGCAGCGCCTACGCGAGTTGCTACAGGTCGTCCGCGACGAGTTGCCTGCTCAGGATATGTACGCCTTTCTGGACATCTTTGGGGCTGAGCAGAAGACGACGGACGAGTACGCCGAACTGCGTACCTACGGGGTGCGGCGGGTCTACATTGGGCTGGAGAGCGGCGACGAGGCGGTCTTCAACTTACTCAACAAACCCGGATCGCCGCAGCAGTGCGTCACAACCATTGAGCGCATTAAGGCCGCAGGCATCCAGGTCGGGATCATTCTCCTCGCCGGGGTGGGCGGAGCGTCCCTGGCCCCGCAACACGTTGCGCCGTCCCTGGCGGCCCTGGCGGCGATGGGGCTGGGCGTGGGCGACCTGGTGTACGTCTCGCCGCTGATCGTGCCGGACGACGGCGAGTACGCCGCGCGTGCGCGCGCGCTGGGCGCGGCCCCGCTGTCCCCCGCCGCCCTGGCCGCCCAGATGGAGGAGCTGAAGGCCGGGGCGCGCGCGGCGACCCAGGGGCGGGCGCGCGTGGCGCTCTACCATATCGAGGAGTGGCTCTACTGAGCGAGCCCCCCCAGAGGGTGTGGGAGAGCGAAGCTCTCTGGGCACACTTCGCCGACAATCTCAACCAGAGGTTTGATCAGGCGCTAGGGTGCGATGCCGTGCAGGCGGAGGTTGCTGAAGTGGGCTGTCACCGGGCCGCGGCCCGCCGCCGCGACCATCCCGTAGCGCGCGCCGGGCAGGGGCGTGGGGCTGCTGAGGCTTGCCACCACCAGCTGCCCGTTGACCCCCAGGTCGATCCGGTCGCCCTCGAGGCGGGCGACGAGCCGGTTGATGGCGTCTGCGCCCGACCGGATCGCCGGGTGGCTCTCGTCGGCTAGTGTCTTGCCCAGGCCGGCCGAGTGCTGCTCCAGGCGGAAGCTGGGCCCCGCTGGGTTCACGAAGAAGATCAGGTAGTTATCAGCGTCGCTGTAGTGCAGGAGCAGGCCGGCCTCGCCGCCGCTCACCCGCACATCGACACCGATCAGCACATCCTGGCCGCCTGGGATGGTGCGGTAGGCCCAGATACTGCCGACGCCAGGGTCTGCGCTGATGGTGTACTCCTCACTGGCGGATCGGACGCTCCATCCGCTGCCCGAGGTTGTCGGCCAGGCATCGCCGCTGAAATCCTCGGCGTAGAGCAGCCGGCCGTCCTCGGCCAGCTGCTCGGGCGTCGGCGATGGCGCAGCGTCGGGCGGGGCGCTCGGCGCGATGGCTGGGGCGATAGTGGGCGGGGCATCGCTGGGCGGCGGCGATGGTGGTGGCGCGTCCGGCGCGGCGGCGGTCGCGTCGACGATGGCATCGCTGGGCGCGCCGACGCCGACTAGGGTGGGCGTGGTGGGCGCGGCCGATGTGGTGGTTGTGGTCCGGCGCAGCCACCAGGTCGCCGCGCTGGCTCCGGCGACCAGCAGGCTGCCGATCCCGCCGATCAGCAGCGAGCGCCGGTTGCCGGTGGGCGCAGGCCGGGGCGCTGCCGCATGCGCGGGGCGCGGGCCAATGGTCGCCTCGGCCTGGGTCAGCAGCGCGGCGCTGTCGCGGTAGAACGGGTTGATCTTCTGGAGCTCGCGCAGGGTGGCGGCTGCCTGCATCGCGTGCCCGGCGTCGAGATGGGCGCGGGCGATGTCATAGAGCTCGGCCTGGTGATCGCGCGGCCGCTGCGGCGTCATTGGCTTCGAGCGGAGCGGCGGGGCCGTGTGCCCGCCCAGGCTGTGGTTGTAGGCCGAGCGCTTGTTGAGGTCGTTCAGGGCCTGGTAGGCCGCATTGATGCGCAGCGCCCGCCGGCTTGCGTACGCCTGCTCCTCCGGGTGCGCGGCGGCGACCCGATCCGGGTGATATCGGCGCATCTGCTGGCGGTATGCCTGCTTGATCTCGTCGGCCGACGCGCCGCGGCTAATGCCTAGAAGCTCGTAGTGGTCAAGCTGTTCGAAGTCATCCATAGACAATTGGAATGCGGGGCACAAAAGCCGGGCGGTAGATAGCTCTGCCGCCCTCGCCACAAGTAGACTCACCATAATAGCCCCGCCATTATAGCACACAGCCTGCGCCACGCGGAGAGCGTCACTGGGGCTGCGCCCCACGTGCATCACGTTAAGCCCGCATCGGGGCCTTGGGGTCCGCAGGCCCCCAGACATAGCACGCTGCACAGCCCTGCGGAGACGGCCAGGCCCTCTACGCGGGGTGGTCTGCGGGCGATCGCTCGCCGGCAAGGATGGCCACCTTCAGGATGTTCTGTGGCGGCGGCAGGGGGCATGTGGCGAAGGGCGTGAAGGCGCAGGGCGGGTTATAGGCCTGGTTGAAATCGAGCAGCACCTTGCCGCCCTGCGGCGCATCGGCCTTCAGGAATCGCCCGGGCGGGTAGGTCGCCTTGCCGCTGGTCGCGTCTCTAAAGTTGAAGAACAGCCCGCCGCCAGCGGAGGCGGCTTCGAGACGGCACTCCTCGCCGCCGATCTGGAAGACGACCGCGCCAGGGCTACGCTGCTCCTCAACCTCGCCGATGATCGTGCTGATCAGGAGCGTCTTGGGCTCGGCGTGGGGCGCGAAGGTCGCCGTGACGCGGAATTCGGGCTGCGGCGGATACCAGACCCTGCCGGCGAAGGACGAGCGCGCGGGGTGGTCGCGGTCACGCAGGCGCAGGCCGATCCGCGCGCCCCGGCGGATCACCAGCATCGACAGGCGCCCGAGGGTGACCGTGTCGGGCGCGGGGTCGCTGTCGCTGCGCAGCGGGCGGCCCTCAGGGGCCTCGCCATTCAGCGTCAGCGCCGGGTGGGCGGCGCCGAGCGAGACAGCGCCCTCGCGCAGCCAGACCTCGGCCATCAGCGGCGGGGCCAGATCATCCGGCAAGGCCAGATCTCCCGCCGGGTCGCTCCCCACCCGGTTCAGGCCCTCGGAGAGCCAGAAGAGGCCGGCCAGCGCTAGCCAGCCATCCTCGGCCCGCAGAGCCTGTTCGGCATCGGCGCGCCACTCCGCGAGATCCTCGGCGTAGGTGTTACTCTCAGCGATCACAGTGGGGCCTCCCCTCAGCCGGTACAGCTGCGGCCAGCCCCGCAGCATCAATGTTGCTGGTTATACTCGCATGATTCTCCCCTGTCAACTGTGTCCCAGCGTGCTATCATATGTGGGGTGTACTCTGCATCTCCCATAGCTACCAAACAACCATGACAACACTGCTCGGCGAAGGGCTGCTGACGATCGGACTGGCGGGCGCAACGCTCCTGCTGGGGGTTCTGCTCGCCCTGAGCATCTGGCGGGCTCATCGCGAGCAGGCCGCCCTCTGGGCGATCATCGCCGACCTGCGCGAGCACGAGGTGGCCTTGCGCCGCCAGATCGACGAAGCGCGGGCGCAGGTGGCTGCGCAGCGCTCGCCGCAGGACAGTAGGGCTGCAGCGGTGCCGCTTCGCCTGGGCGGCGAGGGCCAGCCGCCCGCGCCGAGCAACCGGGCGGCATCCGCCGATAGCACCGATAGGCATGCCGCAGAAGCCAGCGCCCCAGGGCTCGCCATCCTGGTTGCCGAGGACAACCCGGTGAACCGCGCTATGGCCCTGCGCCAGATTGAGCGCCTGGGCTATGCGGCCGACTCCGTGATCAACGGGCGCGAGGCGGTGGATGCCGTCCGCCGCCGGCGCTACGACCTGATCTTAATGGACCTACAGATGCCCGAGCTTGACGGCGACCTGGCCTCCCGGGCCATCCGCGAGCTCGGCGACGCCGTACACCAGCCTGTGATTGTGGCTGTCACCGCCAACGCGATGGACGGCGACCGCGAGCGCTGCCTGGCCGCCGGTATGGATGACTACCTGACCAAGCCGGTGCTGATCGCCGACCTGCGCCAGGCCATCGGCCGGGTGGTGCCGCCTGCAGGTCAGGCCGCGCCCGCGCCGCCCGCCCCGCCGCAGCGGCCTAGCGCAGATGCCCCCTGCACCACCGAACTGATCAGCGAGTCGAACATTGTCGCGGCCCTCGACACCCTCAGCGATGACTACGCCGAGGCACTGAAGATGATGCTCGAGCTGTACCGTGACGAGATCTCGATGCAGATCGAGGGGCTGGAGGGCGCGGTGAGGCGGCACGACCGCAACGAGATCCGGCAGGCCGCCCACAAGCTGCTCGGCGGGTGTAGCCAGCTCGGAGCGGCGGGCATGGCCAGGCGCTGCGCCGCCCTGGAGCAGTCCGCCGCCACCGCCCCGCTCACCGATCTGGCCCGGCAGATCACCGACATCCGCAGTTGCTACCCCGCGACGATGCGCGCCGTGCTGGAGCGATTCTCTAGGGCCGACGGCGTAGGTGCCCCCCCCCCGCCCCCTGAGCTTTAGGGGCGGACAGAACATGCGGGCGGCAAGGTGGTTTATGGCGTTGGGGCGGGCTGGAAGGCCCTCACCCCCTGTCCCCATCTCCCGCTGCGGCGGGCGAGGGGGGACGTGCCGCAATCTGATGCGGCAAACTGCCTTCGGCGATCAACAAAATGGTCCGCCCCTGAACACCCCCGCCGGGGGGTGACGCCGCCGCCGAGGTCTGGTACACTGGTGACAGGGCGACGTTTGCGGTATTGCTGTTCCCTGTTCCCTGTTCCCTGTTCCCTTGTCTTAGGTCTACCTTCATGCAGCTCTACCTGACGCCGGCTGGGCTCAGCTACCTGACCCAGCTGATCTTCGCCGCGCTGATCAGCGGCTATCTTCTCCTGTCCCTGCGCCGATCTTCGCGCCGGCACACCCTGCTGCTCGCCGGGTTCTTCCTCGCCCTGAGCGGATTTATCGCCGCGCTCCTGTTCAGCGTGCTGCTCGCGCCGGGCCAGCGGCTCTACGCGGTGTTCGTGCAGAACCCCCTGCTTGGGGCGGCGCTGATCTGTGCGATCCAGTTCGCCTACCACTTCCCGGCCTTCGCGCGCGCGCGGCGCTACGAGGCCTGGGCCGCGCTGATCCTCAGCGGCCTGTACACCCTCTGGGAGTGCGGCTACGCCGTCTCTCGGTTCATCCAGCTCGACGCCGGGCAGGTGTACTTCCGCCCCTCCTGGGCCGACTACGCCCTGCTCCTGCTGCTGCTCTGGGTGCCGGTCGGCTTCCTGCGGCAGCTCTACGCCCTCGCGCCCGCGCGCGATGGCGGCTGGCGGCGCTGGGCCGCCCCGCTGCTGCGCCCGGCCACCTCTGAGGCCCGCGCCATCCGGGTCTTCGTCGCGGTCACGCTGTTCGCCGCCGGGCTGAGCGCGTACAGCACAGGCAGCGATGCGGCCCGATACACAGCGGCCCTGGCGAGCATCGTCGTCTCGCTGGGCATGCTGATCGCCCTGTTCTCCTTCACCGTTAGCTACCTCAACGCCCAGCCGGGGACGACGTCCTTCATGATCAAGCTGGTCGGGCTGACGCTGACCGCCGTGCTGGCGACCCTGGGCGTCGTCGGGTGGGTCGTCACCCCCTACAATGTGGCGCGCCACCAGATCGACCTGCCCGACCAGCAGACGCTGCGCTTTACGCCCAACCCGGCCGGCGGCTACGACGTCGCCGCCGCGCCCTACCGCTTCGACCCCGCCCGCGGCCAGCGGCTGGATCTGACCAGTAGCGCCCAGCACAGCTGTAGCGACGGGCTTGACTTCCCCTTCCGCTTCTTCGGGCGCGACTACGCCCAGCTCTACGCCTGTAATGATGGCACCGTGAGCTTCGGCCAGATGGCACCGGCCCGCAACTACCAGTATCGCTACGGCGCCGCAACCCCGCTGATCATGGCTATGCTGATCGACCTCAGCCCGGACAGCGCCCCGGGCGGCGTCTTCGCCCGCTATGATGCTGATCGGGTGATCATCACGTGGGATCGTATGCGCGGCGTTGCCCGCCCCGATGTCGTGCTGACGTTCCAGGCCACCCTCTACCGCAGCGGCACATTCGATCTGAGCTACGGCGATATGCCGGAGCAGATCGCCTACTTCCCGAATGAGGAGCCGACCGCGAGCGTGTGGGCGGTGGGGGCCGTGCCGGGCCGGCTTGACGGCGCCGGGCCGCAGCAGCTGGCCCTGGCCGGCCCGCCCCTGCGCGTCGGGCCGGAGGGGGGCGTCCACGACTACATGCTGGAGTACCGCCGGCGCCTGCACGAGGATCTCGCCCCGCTGGCCTGGCTGATCCTGGCGGCCAGCGCCTCGGTCATAACAATTTTTCCGCTGCTGTTTTATGTCAACTTAGTCAAGCCGCTCACCGCCCTGCTCCAAGGCGTCCAGCGCATGGAGGCGGGGGCGTACACGCTCAGCCTGCCGGTGCGCTACCCGGACGAGGTCGGCTTCCTGACCAGGGCCTTCAACCGCCTGTCTGCCGAGCTGGGCAACCTCATCCAGACCCTCGAGTCGCGCGTGGCCGGGCGCACCGCCGACCTCGACGCGGCCAACGCGCGGCTGCGCGCCGAGATCGCCGAGCGCGAAGAGGCCCAGGCCCAGATGCTCCACTACCAGCGCACCCTGGCCGCCCTGGGCGAGCGCGAGCGCCTGGGCCGCGAGCTCCACGACAGCCTAGGGCAGATGTTCGGCTTCATCAATCTGCAGGTGCAGGCCGCCCAGACGCTGCTGCGCAACGGCGAGAACACCGCCGCGCTGAGCGCCTTCCATCTGGTCGCGGAAGCGGCCCGCCACTCCCACGATGACGTGCGCGGCTTCATCCTGGGGCTGCGCGCCACCTCGGCCCAGAACTTCTGGGCGGCGCTGCAGCGCGCGGTAGACGACCTGCGCGCCAGCACGGCCATGGAGATCACGATCCAGGCCGCCGAGCCGTGGGACGATAGCTGGCTCTCACCGATCGGCGAGCTGAACCTGCTGCGGATCATCCAGGAGGCCCTGGTCAATGCCCGCCGCCACGCCCACGCCACCCACGTGCGGATCATGATCGAGCGCCATGGCGACCAGCTCTGGCTGACCGTGCGCGATAACGGGCAGGGCTTTCGCCCCGAGCAAGGCCAGGAGCCCTCGGAGGCCGGCCACTTTGGGCTGAGGACGATGCACGAGCGCATGGACGAGCTGGGCGGGGAGCTGACGATCAGCTCCGACCCGATCTGGGGGACGGAGATCCGCATCGTGTGCCCGATCCGGATGCCGCCTGATGCAGCCCGCCCGCCCGCCGGCCCGCTGCGGGTGGTGCTGGTGGACGACCACCCGATGTTTCTGGAGGGCCTGCGCAGCCTGCTGGCGGCCCACGGCATGCAGGTGGTGGGCGTGGGCCGCGACGGCGAGGAGGCCCAGAGCCTGGCGCGCACGCTGCGCCCCGACCTGATCGTGATGGATCTGCAGATGCCGCGCTGCGATGGCCTGGAGGCCACCCGGCGGATCAAGGCCGAGTGGCCCGAGGCGCGGATTGTGATCCTGACCGTGGCCGCCGAGGAGGATCTGCTCTTCGAGGCCCTGAAGGCCGGCGCGGCCGGCTACCTGCTCAAGAACATGCACGCCGACGACTTCTTCCTGCTGCTCGCTAACCTGGACCAGGGCGCGCCCATGATCGCCCCCGAGCTGGCGACCCGGATCGACCTTGAGATGACCCGCTACGCTGCGGCCGGCGTCGCCGTCGAGTCCGCCCTGAGCCCGCAGCAGCGCGAGATCCTGGCCCTGATCAGCCGCGGCCTGACCTACCGCGAGGTGGCGAGCCAGGTTCACCTGAGCGAGGCGGCGATCAAGTACCACATGAAGCAGATCCTGGCCAATCTGCACCTGGCCAACCGGGCCCAGGCCGTGGCCTACGCCCACCGCAGCGGGCTGGTGAGCGCCGATAGCTAGCCCGCCCCGGCCGCCGATCCTATCCTTTTTCTAGCCTTTTCCCCCTTGACTGGCCCGATATCGCCCCGATCTCGCCGCCGAGGAACGCTCGGCGGCGCCGCAGCCTGCCCCGACCCCTATCACGCATCTAACCTTTCTCTGGCTTTTTTGGGCTTCCCTCGCATGCGCGTGTGTCCGATACTGCGGGTGTTAGTTTGCGCCCTTTAACGTGCTGATACGCTCGCTCCACGCCACTGTTTTCTCACATCGTCCTACGTTCCACACAGGAGTTGACGCACATGTTCGCCACACCCATGTCCTCACCGCTGCGGGCGCCAGCCCGCTGGCCGGCGGCGCTCGCCCTGCTGCTCGCC
>JBAXES010000136.1:0-8721 GCA_037140315.1 Chloroflexales bacterium | reverse complement strand
TCGCGCACCACCTTCTCGCTCAGGCCCACCGGGGCCTTGAAGAGGTAGTTCTCCTCCTGCCGGAAGCCATACTTGGAGTAGTCAAACTGAAGATTCGTCGGCTCTGCGACCATGTCTATACCTCCGTATTCCCCGAGTTTTTTTTGTTTGATATGGGCGGCTTCGCCGCCCATATCAAACAAAAGCAGGTTTGGGGCGCAATCTCATCCTAAATAAAGGCACACGCCTCAGTGTCTCAGTGCCTCAGTGCTCTAATCATCGTCGTCATCGTGGATGTGGCCCACGCCGTACAGCCCGGCCTTGAGGGCCTTGAGCGAGAGCAGGGCGCACTTGAGCCGCACGGGGTTCTTGCCCAGCGGGATGCCGATCAGATCGAGCAGGTCGTCCTTGCTGTATACCTTGGCGGCATCCACCGACATGCCCACCAGCTCATCCGTCAGCAGCGAGGCGCTGGCCTGGCTGATCGCGCAGCCTTTCCCGCTGAAGCGCACATCGGTGATCACGCCGTCGGCGATCTGGAGGTCCATGCGCACCTTGTCGCCGCAGAGCGGGTTCAGCTCCTCGTGCGACACCGACGGCGACTCTAGCGACCCGAAGTTGTGCGGGTACTTCGAGTGCTCCAGGATCTGCTCGCGATACATGTCGTCCATAGTGCAACCCTAACTAAACAGCTTCCTGGCCTTCTCTAGGCCAACCGTCAGCCGATCAATCTCTTCAGGCAGGTTGTAGATGTAGAAGCTGGCCCGCGTGCTGGCCAGAATGTCGTAGTGCCGGTGGAGCGGCTGCGTGCAGTGGTGCCCGGCCCGCACCGCGATGCCCTCGCCGTCCAGGATTCCCGCCACATCGTGGGGGTGGACGCCCTCAAGGGTGAAGCTCAGGGCCGCCCCGCGATCAGCGGTGTCCTGCGGGCCGATGATCCGCAGCCCCTCGACGCTGGAGAGCCGGTCGAGGGCGTAGCCCATCAGCTGCTGCTCGTAGGCGTGGATCGCCTCCATGCCCACATTCGACAGGTAGTCGCAGGCCGCGCCGAGGGCGATCGCCTCGCCGATCGCTGGCGTGCCCGCCTCGAAGCGGGTCGGCACCTCGGCGTAGGTGCTGTGGTCTAGCTCGACGACCTCGATCATCGAGCCGCCGCCCATGAATGGCGGCATGGCCTCCAGGATCTCGCGCCGCGCCCACAGCGCGCCGATGCCCGTGGGCGCGCACATCTTGTGGCCGCTGAAAGCCAGGAAGTCGACGCCCAGCGCCCGCACGTCCACCGGCATGTGCGGCACGCTCTGCGCGCCGTCCACCAGGATCTTCGCGCCCACTGCGTGGGCCCGCTCGGCCAGCATCGCCACCGGGTTCACCGTCCCCAGCACATTCGACTGCTGGGTCACGGCGAGCAGCTTCACGCCCTCGATGAGCTTTATGTCGAGATCGGCCAGATCCAGCCGGCCATCGTCGGTCAGCCCGATGTAGTCGAGCTTCGCGCCGGTGCGCTGGGCCAGCATCTGCCAGGGCACGATGTTCGAGTGGTGCTCCATCAGGGTGAGCAGGATGCGGTCGCCCGGCCCGATGTTCGCACCGCCCCAGGCGTAGGCCACCAGGTTGATCGCCTCAGTGGTGTTACGAGTGAAGACCACCTCGCGCTTGTGGGCCGCCCCGATGAAGCGCGCCACCTTGCCGCGCGCGCGCTCAAAGGCGAAGGTCGCCTCCTCACTCAGCTTATACACGCCGCGGTGGACGTTGGCGTTATAGCGGCGGTAGTAGTCGTCCAGGCACTCGATCACCTGCCGCGGCTTCTGCGACGAGGCCCCGCTGTCGAGAAAGGCCAGTGGCTTGCCGTTCACCTGCTGCTGCAATATCGGGAACTCGCGCCGCAGGGCGACCACGTCGAAGTTAGAGAGAGTTGGCATAAAGTGTTGCAATGTTGAATGTTGAATGTTGAATGTTGAATGAGATCCATTCAGCATTCAACATTCAACATTCAACATTTAGATCTTCGACTCAATAATCCCCGTCAGCTCATCGCGCAGCGCCTCAACCGGGATGCGGTTCAGGGCCGGCTCAAAGAAGCCCATCACGATCATGCGCCTGGCGTCATCGCGCTTAATGCCGCGGGCCTGCATGTAGAAGAGCTGCGCGTCGTCCACATCGCCGCTGGTGGAGGCGTGGCCGCCCTTGAGCACATCGTTGGTGTCGATCTTCAGGCCCGGGATCGAGTCGTTGCGGGCGTGCGGGCTGAGGTGTAGGGCGTGCTCCTCAAGCCTGGTGCTGGTCGCCCGCGACTCGTGCTCGATCTTGATCATGCCGTCGAAGACGCTGTAGGCGCGGTCGTTCACCACGGTCTTAAACTGCATGAAGCTCTCGGCGTTGTAGCCGACGTGGCGCAGCCAGGGCGCGATCACCAGGTTCTGCGTGCCGTTGCCGAAGGTGGCGCCCAGCCAGTGTACCTGTGAGCCGTTGCCCTCCAGGCGAACCTCGGCCTCGATATGCTGCACCTGGCCGCCGAGGGACACCGATGTCCACTCGGCGGAGGCGTCGCGACCGAGCACGATCTTCTGCCCGCCGATGTGGTAGACGCCCGCGCCCCAGTGCTGCACGCTCGAGAAGCGGATGCTGCTGCCGGGGCCGGCCAGGATCTCGGTGACCGGACCGGCCAGTGCGGCGGCGGCGTGGTCGTGCGAGGCAAACTCCTCGATCAGGGTCACGCTGGCGTTATCCTCCAGGATCACCAGGGTGCGCGGGAAGATCGCCTGGTTGGCGTCGGCCAGCGTGTAGCAGACCCGCAGCGGCAGGTCGATCGCCACGCCCTTGGGCACATACAGGAAGGCGCCGTCCTGCCAGAGCGCCGCGCGCAGCGCGCTGAACTTGTGGTCGAGGGGGGCCACGGCCGTGTCCATCGTGGCCTTGATCAGGGCCTCGTGGGTGTGCAGGGCGGCGGCCATGGTCGTGAAGACCACCCCGCTCCCGGCCAGCTCGGCGTCCCACTGGATGGCCGTGCCCTGGGGCGCCTGGGTCGGCACCAGGGCCTCGGGGTCGATCCCGGTGAGGGTCGTGCGGCGCCACTCGGGCGGGGCGGCCTGGGCAAAAAACTCCCAGGCCTCGCGGCGGCGCTCGGTGAGCCAGGCCGGCTCGCCGGCCGCGGCCGATCGGGCGACGATCTGCGCGCCGGTGATATCTTTCAGGGTGAGGTTTGTCATGCTATTCCCTACGCCGCGCCGGTCAGCTCCTCGCGGAGCCAATCGTAGCCCTTCTCCTCTAGCTCAAGCGCCAGCTCCGGCCCGCCCTCACGCACGATCCGACCGTCCATCATCACCGAGACGAACTGCGGCTTGATGTAGTCGAGCAGGCGCTGGTAGTGGGTGATCACCAGGGCGCCCATCTGCGGGCCAGCCAGCCGGTTCACGCCGCCGGCAACGATCCGCAGGGCGTCGATGTCCAGGCCCGAGTCGGTCTCGTCCATAACCGCCATCGTTGGGGCCAGCATCGTCATCTGGAGGATCTCCAGGCGCTTCTTCTCGCCGCCGCTGAAGCCCTCATTCAGGTAGCGCCGGGCGAAGCCCTCGTCCATCTCCAGGGCGGCCATGCCCTCGCGCAGCTGCTTGCGGAACTGCGCCACCGGGATGGACGTCGCCTTCGGGTCCTTGCCCTCCTCGGCGCGGTGCGCGTTGATCGCCGCGCGCAGGAAGTTGGCCACCGTCACGCCAGGGACGGACACCGGGTACTGGAAGGCCAGGAACAGGCCAAGCTTGCTGCGCTCGTCGATGTCCAGCTCCAGCACATTTTGGCCCTTGTACCAGATCTCGCCGCCCGTCACCGTGTAGCTGGGGTGGCCAGCGATCACGTGGGCCAGGGTGCTCTTGCCGCCGCCGTTCGGCCCCATGATCGCGTGCACGCTGCCGTGCTGTACGGTCAGGTTCACACCCTTGAGGATCTCTTTGTCGTCGATCTTCGCCTGAAGATCCTTGATGATCAGATCGTTGCTCATGTGCTCCTCATTCAACAGATGGCGGGGGCCTTCGCCCTAAAACCTACGTATATGTGCCTAGCAGTCACATAGTGTTGTTGCTGGCAACGTTGAGATTCACATCTGGAGCGGGATGATCACCCGCCCGTCGGGCGTCTCCGTCTCACGCACGGTGAAGTTGCAGCTGTGGGCGCCGTCGCGGATGCTGTTCTGCAGATCCAGCTTCTCGCCGAGCACATACTCGATCATCTGCCGCTCCATCGAGCAGACCTGCGGGTGCAGGTGGGCCACATCGTAGTAGGGGCAGGCGAACAGCCGGATCCCGTCGCCCTCGGGGGCGACCTCGGCCGGCACGCCGCGCTGCTCCAGCAGCCTGCGCAGCTCGCCCAGGCGCATCGGAACGTCTGTGCCGCGCATGCGGTCGGAGTACTCGCTGGCCAGGCGCTGGCTCACTCGGTCCAGGATCTGCTCAACCTTATCCGCCCCCTCCAGCGCGATCAGCTCGCGCAGCAGCTGCGAGATCAGTCGGTCGTACTGCTTGGGGAAGAGGCTCTGCGCCTTCTCGCTCAGGCCGTAGACGAGCCGTGGCCGCCCGGGGCCGCGGCGCTCGGCATGCGCCATCACCAGGCCGTCGGCCTGTAGGTGTACCAGGTGCTCGCGCACTGCCGTCGCGCTCACGTCGAGCAGCGCCGCGAAGTCTTTGATCGAGCCTTCGCCGTGCCGCTGGAGGTACTCGACGATCTTGCCCGCCCCGCTCTCGGGGGTAAACCCTATATTCGTCATGGTCAGCCTCCTACGAACTACGCCCAGTCTACCAGCGATTATGTGTATTGTCAATAAAATAAGGCAAAACCTATTTTATTAATCGACACCGCCCGTTCGCGATCAAACCTAGCCGAATGAGCTGTAATTTTGTAATCAAGGCCGTGCTACACTGACGTCAGGCCACACGCACCGACCGAAAGGAGCAGCCGATGAGCACGAAGTGGGACTATAAGGTAGTGTTCGTAGAGGGGTGGGAGCGCATGTCGATCGAGGGACATGAGAGCCGCCCAGAGGAGGGCGAGCGAAACAGCGCCTTCGCGCGGCGCACCCTAAACCAGCTCGGCGCCGAGGGGTGGGAGCTCAGCGGCATCCAGCACGCGATGCCCGGCCGCAGCTACTTTGTCTTCAAGCGGCCCCTGGCCGAGGGCGCCGAGCCCGACCTCTCAGTGGTCAAGCGCGAGCGGCGCGCCCCCGATCCTGCCCCGACCGAGGCCGGCGATAGCACTCAGACCGCCTCGGTCTAGCAGGTAAGGGCGCAGCAGGGCCGCCGTAGGGACGCAGCGCGCTGCATCCCTACGGCGGCCCTGCTGCGCCCTTACCTGCCGTCAGGCCGTTTCGGCGGCATGATCCGCGGCCCGCGCGAGCCGAACAGCCCGGACGAGGACGAGGCCGAGCTCTCGGCGGCGTTGCCGCGCTCGCTCGACAGGCTTACGCTCGGCGGCTGCGGGCCATCGCCCGCGCCCACGCCCACCCGACCAACCTCAGCCTGGCGCAGCTCTTCGGCCTGACGCAGCACATCGGGGGCCTCCTCATAGTAGAAGTGCAGCGCCTGGCCGTGCCGATCCACGCCGGTGTAGACCACCAGCACCCGGCTGCCCTCCGGCACCCCGCCTGACGAGAGCAGGTCGGCCAGGGGCGCGTCCAGATCTTTCAGCAGGCGCTGGCGCAGGGGCCGCGCGCCGAACCGCGAGTCGAAGCCTTTATCGAGCAGGTACTCCTTGGCCTCAGCGCTCACCTCAACCTGGATGCCGTGACGCAGGTACTGCTCGTTGCTCTCCAGCAGCATATGGTCGAGCACCTGGCGCAGCACATCGCTGGAGAGCGGCCGAAAGGCGACGATCTCATCGAGCCGGTTGATCCACTCGGGCTGGAAGACCTTCTGGAGCGACTCGAAGCCGATCTGGTAGATCTGCTGGCCGGTGGCCTCAACATCCTGGTGCGGGGTGCGAAAGCCGATCGTGCGCCGGTCGAGGTAGTCCACCATCTCTTTGGCGCCGACATTGGTGGTGAAGACCACAATGCTGTTCTGGAAGCTGACCCGCCGACCGCCGTTGAGCAGCAGGATCTCGCCGTCCTCCATGATTTGGAGCAGCAGGTTCCACAGCTCGGGCTGCCCCTTCTCGATCTCATCGAACAGCACCACGCTATTCTCCTGCTCGATGATGTCGGGGTTGAGCAGCGGCTTCTGGTCGCGGCCGACATAGGAGGGCGGCGCTCCGACGAGGGCGCTGACCTCGTGGCCCTGGCTGAACAGCGAGCAGTCGATCTTCAGGAAGGCCTCGCCGTCAGGGCGCACCAGCTGGGCCAGAGCGCGGGCGGTGGCCGTCTTGCCGACGCCGGTGGGGCCGAGGAAGAGCAGGGTGGCACGGGGGCGGCGCGGGTTCCCAGCAGAGAAGCCGAATCGGGCGCGGTTCAGCACCCGAATCAAGCTCTCGATCGCGCGCTCCTGGCCGAAGATCTGCTCGCGCAGCCTGTGCTCGACAAGATCGAGCGGATTTTTATCGCCGCGCTGTGCGAGCACCATCCCACGCGCCTCATACGTCATGACCTACCCCTTCCCGCTAGTCGGCGCCAACGCTGGCGCGCCCACATCGCTACGCTCAAAACGCTACGCTGCTATTCTAACAAGCTGTGCTTACCTAAAGTGTACGAGTGACCGGCGCGAGATCGGCTGACTCGTCGGCACAGCTACCGCAGCCGGGTGACGACTGTGACAAGGGCCGCGACCGTGAAGACGGCCAGGCCGAGGCTAAACGAGAGCAGCGCAACCGGCGCGGCCCCCACGCCGTAGCAGATGCCGACGGCGATCTGGACCGAGCGCCCGCGCTTGCGGTTGATGCGCTCAAGCATCCGCACCAGCAGCTCGCCCGCCATCGGGCCAAAGATAATCGCCAGATACAGGCCAAAAAAGCCGACCATCCCCAGGGCGAGCCCGGCGACAACGCTCGCAAACAGACCATAGGCCAGGGCGATCACACCGCTGAGGGCCAGGCTGCCCGCCGAGACCTTATAGTTCACCGGGCGGCGCGAGCGGGCGCACTCGGGGCAGAGCTGGCCCACGGCCGCCTGGCGCACACAGTCCGCGCAGATCGGTCGGTCGCAGCTCGTGCAGCGCAGCCCCGTCTCACGCTTGGGGTGGTTATAACAGTAGCAGGTCTCCGTCTGCGCCGGCATGGTGGCCGCCTCGGCGGGGAGGGCCGCATCAGCGGCTATGCCCCGCTCCGGCTCACGCACCTGGACGCCGCCGGGGGCCAGGACCTCGCCGGCCGCCAGATGCGCCTCCACCTGCGCGAGGATGGCGCGGGCCTCGGCGCTGGACGGGTCGATGCTCAGGGCGCGCAGCAGGTGCTCGCGCTTCTCGCGGTAGGCGCGCAGCGTCCCGGCCAAGCCAATCAAGGCGTCGACATGCTCAGGGTCAATCGCTAGTGCCTGCCGGAAGCGCTGGCGCGCGGTGTAGGTGTCGCCCGCCATTAGGGCGACACGACCACCCTGCACCAGCGCGAGCACATCACCAGCTGTTGTAGACTCTGCCATCAAAAAACCTCCTGGACGGCATTATACCGTGCCGAGGGGTGTAGGGCAAAGCCGTTTTGCTAGGCGACGACAATCACGCCGATTGTCGCCCACGCGCTCGTGTTCCCGGCCTGGTCAAGCGTCTGCACGCGCACCAGGTAGCGTCCAGACACCAGGGGCGGCGTCTTGATCAGCGGCTTTGTGGTGAACCAGGCGTCCTCGCCGTTAGCGTCAGGCCCGATGTAGACGCGGTAGCCGGCCACGCCGGAGAGCTGGTCGCTCCCTGGCGACCAGACGACGCCCAGCGCGGCGCCGGCGCCGGCGTGTATCTCGGCGATCGCCGGCGGGTTGCTCGGCGGGGTGACATCGTAGCCCACCGGGCCGTAGGTGGCCGTGGCCTGCTTGCCGTCCGGCCCCCAGGCCCGCACCGTGAGCGTGTGCATGCCCTCGCCGACGTCGCTTAGGGCGGCGTAGCCGTCGATATTACGCGGGAACATCGGCGCATCGCCGACCGGCACATGATCCCAGGCCTGGCTCACTCCGCCGCCGCCCCAGCGTGTCGTAAACTCGATCCGCTGGTCGCTGTTGTACCAGGTGTTGGGCTGGGCCGGGCTGCTGAAGATGATCTGCGGGGGCTGGAGCGCCATGGCCGTGAGGATGGTGCCCTGGTGCTGGCTGCACCCGCCGATCTCCGGCAGGTCGTAGCCCTCGGCGAAGTGCAGGGGCACCGAGTGCTTGCCGCTCCAGCCATCGCTGTTGGCGGTGAAGGCCGTGAAGTGCAGGTGCGGCAGCCCCGGCGCGCCGCGGTCGCCCGCGTAGCCGAGCACCTCGCCGACCGCGAACGAGCGGCTGGGATCAGTGCTCACGGCGCGGCTCATGTGGGTGTACATCGTGAAGAAGTTGCCGCCGTGGCTGAGGATCAGCGTGCCGCTGCGCGGCTCCCAGTACCAGAACTGGCCGCCCAGCGCTGCGCGGACGGGAGCGTCGTAGGTCGGCCCGTCCACTCGGGCGAGATCGAGGGAGTAGCGATCCCACGCGTTGTGGGTACCGCAGGCGTAGCCCTGGATCACCACCCACGGCTCGCCGGGGGGCGTGGGCAGCACAAGCTGGGGGGCGGCAGATACGGGAATGGGTGTGGCGAACAGGGCGCTGATGGCGAACAGAGCCAGCAGCCAGCAGAGCATTGCGATGAGGGTGGGATGCTGAGGGGG
>JBAXES010000135.1:0-8740 GCA_037140315.1 Chloroflexales bacterium | reverse complement strand
GGCGCGCCAGCACGTCGGGCGTCTCGGTGCGCTTTCTGGCGACCCTGCTCTTCGCGAGTCCGCCAGGGGCGGTCAGCGACATGATCGCAACGGCCATCCGGGACGGCGGCGCACGCCCACCCGCAGCGTAGCGGGCGGGCGTAACCCAGGGTTAAGACAAGGTTACAGGGGACAGGGAACAGGGAACAGAAATACCGCAGTAGAGCAAAACTCACCCGGTCACGCTGAACGCAGCGCAGCGTCCCGGCGGGCGATATGGACACCGGGACGCTGCGCTCCTGAGAACCATCGAGGGTGTCATGCTGAGCGCAGCGACGCATCTTCCAGTCTCGTGGATGGGAAGACCCTTCGTTGCGCGCAGGGTGACATGGGGCGGGATATTCAAGGTGACAGGGTGACTGATGTGAAAATAGCCGCATCGTACACGATCCAAGGTAGCTGCGGCTGTTTTCATCGCGGCGGTGTGCGCCCCGCGCATGAACGCCTTTTGCGGTAATTATCACCATACCCCGATCACGCTGGAGGAACTGCGCCCCCGCCTGGGCGCGCGCGATCGAGCAGGCGCTCTGCGGTCGAGCGCGGCACACAGGATATCGGTTATCTCTACAAAATGAGGTAAAATAGACACCGACATCGTGTGTGGCCTCGGCTAATCCGCGTGCTGCCCGCATATCGCAGGCCTGGGCCGACTCTGCGCCGATACTGCGAGCGGCCTATCGAGCTTTTTTACCCTATCTCACTATGCCTAAGCCAAAGCGTTCAGGACGACAGCAGCCCACAGCCGATCTCGGCCCCCGCGAGCTTGGGCTCCGCGCCTTTCATGCGGGCCGCTTCGACGCTGCGATCACCACCTGGCAGCCCCTCATCCGCGACCCGGCGGTGGCCCACGCCCTTGCCGAGGCGCATTTTCGCCGTGCGCTTACCCGCCACGCCGCCGACCCTATCGCCGACCTGCGCCGAGCCAGCCTGCTGGAACCCGCCGACCTGCGCTTTCAGCTGCACCTTGGGCGGCTGCTCCATCGCGCCGGCGACCTCGCCGCCGCCGCGAATCATTACTCCCTCGTGCTCTCCCGCGAGCCGGGGAACATCGCTGCCGCCAAGCTGTTCGCCCTGCTGACCCTAGAGCAGCGCAGCGATGCCGACCTGTCTGGCCTGCCGGGCATGAGTCCGGCGCTGCATGCGTGGGCCGCGCCGGCGCTGGCCGTGCTGCGCCGCCAGCCCCCCCCCGCTGATGAGAGCCCCCTGGGCACGCTCTGGCGCGGCCTGGGCCAGCTGGCTCTCGGCAGCCCTGATGCCCGCGCCACGCTCAGTGATGAGCGCGCCCTGCCGACACTGGCGCTCGAACCGCTGCGGCGCTACTTTCGCGCCACAGCCGCCGCGCTTGCCGGCGACACCGACGCGGCGCTCAGGATCTGGGAGCGGATCTACGACTCTGGCGAGCGCCCGCCGGGGCTGGAGGAGCGTCTCGCCACGCTGCTGCTGGAGCGCCTCGCCGCGCTGCTTGACTCCGGGCCGGTCGCGGCCGCCGGGGATCTTGCGCTGCGCTGGGCCAACCTCTCCGGCGGGGCGGCCTTCGACGAGCTGCGGCTGCTGGCGCTCAGCCGGGCGGCGGCAGAAGCCGCCGCCGCTGGCGCGTGGCCCAAGGCCGCCCAGCTGTGGGAGGCGGCGCGTCAGGTTCTCGGCCACGCCCAGGGCCTCGGCTCGCCCCGACCGATCCTGCATAACCTCGCCCTCGCCTATGAGCGCCAAGAGCGCTGGGAGGACGCCGCCGACGCTTGGCGGGCGCTCCTGCGCACCCGCGCCCGCAAGCGTGCCGCCGATGTCTCCGAGGCCCAGGAGGAGCAGCGCTGGGCCTGGGTGCGCTCACGGATCATCAGCTGCTACCGCAGCGCCGGGCGCCCCGACGAGGCCGTCACTGTCTTCCGCCAGGCGATCAAGCTCGACCCTAACGACCTCGACCTGCGCATCCAGCTCGCCGACGCCCTGCTCGCCAACGAGCAGGAGCGCGCCTCGCAGAATGAGATCAAGCGCATCCTTGAGATCGACCCGCACCACCCCGAGGCCCTCCTGCGCCAGGTTGAGCACCTCTCCGAGCACTGGCAGTTTGCCGAGGCCGAGCGGCTCGTCCGCGAGCTGGCCGAGCGCAACCCCGACCGGGCCGACCTGCACCGGCGCGTCGCAGCTGTCTTCATGCAACACGGCCGCGAGCTCAGCCAGTATGGCAACTTCCAGGCCGCCTACAACGCCTTCGTCGAGGGCGAGCGCTACGGCCCGAATGACCCGCACTTCCCGCTCAATCAGGCCCGCATGCTCCGCGCTATGCGCCGCCCCGTAGATACCGGCGCGCTGATCGAGCGGGCGCTGACCGTGGCAGGCGAGAGCGTCGAGACCTGGCTGCTGGCGATCGAGACCTGGGTGATGGCCGATAAGCTCGATGAGGCCCGCGCGCTGATCGACCGCTTCGAGCGCGAGCGCGCGCCCAGCGCCGAGGACCTCACCAACCTCGGCATCCACCTGATGTCGTCCGCGCTCCCGCCGCCGACCCCGGCCTTCTTTGCTCTGGCCGCGCCCCCGAAGCCGGTCGATACGCCCTCAACCAGGCTGGCCCTGGAGGTGCTCGATAAGGCGGTGGCGCTACGCCCCGATGACCCACGCATCCTCAAGAGCATCACTAGCTTTCTGATGCTGCCGCGCCCGGATCTGGCCCTGCGATTCGCCGAGCGCCTTGTCCAGCAGGCCCCCGATGACCCGGAGGCGCTGATCGTGCAGGGTGTGGTGTTTGGCCTGAGCAATAAGACCTCCGAGGCCAAGACTACCCTCCAGCGCGCCGCTAAGCTCGCCCAGCGCCTGGGCCGGCCCGACCTGCACGCGCAGGCCGAGGATCTGCGCCGGGTCGTGGGCACGCCGATGCTGCGCATGATGTTCACCCAAACGATTATGGACGGCATTGATGAGTTCGATGAGTTTTTTTGATACGCCAGAGGATTAGCTATGAGTGAGCCGTACATAGACCCCTACGAGGTGCTTGGCCTGGCCCGGTCTGCCTCGGCCGAGGAGATCAAGCGCGCGTACTTTGCCCTGGTGCGCGCCAACCCGCCCGAGCGCAACCCCGAGCAATTTAAGCGCATCCGCGCGGCCTATGAGCGCCTGCGCGACCCCGCCCAGCGCGTTGAGGCCGATATGCTGCTCATCCAGCCCTGGCCCGAGCCGGCGCGTCGTAAGCGCGCGCCGAAGCTCACCCCCGGCATCAGGCCGACCGAGGCTCTCGCTGTCCTACGCGTGCTCACCGACATCGACCGCAGCGATTGGCGCGAGCAGTACGAGAAGGTGCAGTTTTGATCCCTCGTGAGCAGCTCACCCCAGATCTGGCGGCTCGCATCGATGCGCTCCAGGCCGCTGTCGTCGCCCTGGAGAAGCAGATCGGCCGCGCCGGCCGCGAGCAGCTTAAGGCCAACGCCCTGTCCGAGACCCAGGCCGAGCGCCTGGCGGCGGCGCTGGACGCCCTGCGCGCCGCCGAGGAGCGCCACGAGGCCCAGATCGTGGCTGACCGCCAGCAGGCCCAGTCCGCCGTATCCGAAGCCCGCCTGACGGTTGCCCGCGCCATGTTCCCCGCCCTCGACGGGCTCGACGAGGCCATCCGCGCCGGCCGGGCCACCCTCGATCACGCCGCCCGCCACGAGTCGGCGGAGGCCCTGCTGCGCCGACTGCTGCTCGGCGACACCGAGGCGGACGCCCTGCGCGCCGCGCTCGACGCCTGGCTGGGCGGGCTGGCCATGGTGCGCCGCCGCCTGCTCGACGCCCTGGCCGCCGAGGGCGTGACCCTGATCGCGGCCGAGGGCCAGCCCTTCGACCCGCGTCGCCACATCGCCGTCGAGGTCGTCGCCGCCGATGCGCCGCCCGGCATCGTCGTTCAGGAGATCCGGCGCGGCTTTTTGGCCGCCGCCCGGGTGCTGCGCCACGCCGAGGTGGCTGTCGCCGGCGAGCCACCGCACAAGAAAGAGTTGTTATGAGCCTGATCATCGGTATCGACCTGGGGACGACCTTCTCCGCCGTGGCCCTGGTGCGCGACGGGGTCCCCGCCATCGTGCCCAGCGGCGACGACCGGATCATCCCCTCGGTAGTCGGCCTCGCCCCCGACGGCGGGCTGCTGGTGGGCACGCCCGCCCGCAACCAGTACACGCTCTACCCCGAGCGCACCATCCGCTCGATCAAGCGCCAGATGGGCCGCGGCACCGAGGTGCAGCTCGGCGCGCGCAGCTACACGCCCCAGCAGATCTCCGCGCTCATCCTGCGCGAGCTGCGCCAGGTCGCCGAGGCGAGACTCGGGCAGCCCGTCGAGCGCGCCGTGATCACCGTGCCCGCCTACTTCTCGGACGCCGCCCGCCAGGCCACCCGCGAGGCTGGCGAGATCGCTGGGCTCACCGTCGAGCGGATCATTAACGAGCCGACCGCCGCCGCCTTGGCCTACGGCCTCGACCGCAGCGGCGAGCGCCAGCTGGTGGCCGTCTATGACCTCGGCGGCGGCACCTTCGATGTTTCGATCATCGAGCTTGACAGCGGCGTGATCGAGGTGCGCTCCAGCCACGGCAACACCCAGCTCGGCGGCGACGACTTCGATGAGCGCCTGTGTGATCTGCTGATCGAGCGCTTCGTCGCCGCGCACGGGGTGAGCCCGCGCGAGGACCAGCGCGCGATGGCCCGCCTGCTGCGCGCCGCCGAGTCCGCCAAGATCACGCTCTCGGCCCGGCCCACCACCCGCGTCCAGGAAGAATATCTGCTGACGGCTGAGGGCCGGGCGCTCCACCTGGATGTTGAGGTGCAGCGCGAGGAGTTCGAGGCCGCCATAGTCGACTTGCTCGACGGCACTATCCAGTCGTTTGACGCGGCCCTGCGCGACGCCGGGATCACCGCCGCCGATCTCGACAAGGTGCTGTTTGTCGGCGGCAGCACGCGCATCCCGCTGGTCTGGGATCTTGTGCGCGCGCACACCGGGATCGAGCCGGCGGTGGCGGTCAACCCCGATGAGGCCGTGGCGCTGGGCGCGGCCGTGCAGGCCGCGATCATCGCCGGCGAGCCCCTCGACGCCATCCTGGTCGATGTCACCTCGCACTCCCTCGGGATCGAGATCGCGGAGCTGGAGATGGGCCGCGTGGTGCCCGATCACTACAGCGTGATCATCCCGCGCAACACCACCATCCCCACCTCGCGCGCCGAGGTCTACTCCGCGCTCCACCCTGGGCAGACGGCGATCAATCTGAAGATCTACCAGGGCGAGCACCCGGTCGCCTCGCAGAACACCCTCTTGGGCGAGTTCCTCTTCGAGCAGCTGCGCCCCGAGTCCTCCGGCATGCCGCCCCGGATCACCGTACAGTTTGACTTCGACCTGAACGGAATCGTCCACGTCTCGGCGACAGACCGGGGCAGCGGCAAGCAGATCAGCGCCAGCATCCGCGCGGCCCACGCTCGCCTCTCGCCCGCCGACATCGCCGGAGCCAGGGTTGACCTGGAGGATCTCGATCTGGCCGAGTGGGACGCGGACGCGCCCCGCATGCCGTTGCTGGAGAGCCAGCCGCCCTCGACGGTCGGGATGAGCTTGGAGACGATCAGCCTCCTTGCGCGGGGCCAGCGCGTGCTCACCGCCAACCCCGGCAACGAGGAGATCGCCGACGCCATCGCCGCGCTGGAGACGGCCACCCGCAAAGACGACACCGATGCGCTGGAGATAGCGAGCGCGGCGCTGATTGATCTGCTCTACGATCTGGACGATGAGTAGCGGCGCATAGCCTGATCGATGATGTCACCCGCGTGAAAGGCACTAATTCTTAGTGCTCTCTTGGTGGTAGACCTGATACTTCCGTGAGAGCGGGTAGCGAAAGCTTCGCCACAGCCCGACCCAGGGATAGTACAGCTGCTGTAAGCCGAGTATCGTCTTTCTTGCACTATGCCACTTTAGGACGCCGGAGATGGACTGGCGTAGCCCCTGGCTGAGAAGCCACTCGCCAAACAGCACAGCCCCACCAAAATCACCATAGCGCAGATACTTCCCGGCCGTCGCGCCGACACCGATCCCATAGTCAGCGTAGGCCCGGCTAACCCCCTGCTAGTCGCGCCACTGATGATGGTAGATCAGGGCTACGGGGGTATAGACGATCTGCCCGCCAGCTGACAGGATACGAAAGCCGAGGTCGCGATCTTCCCAGGAGCGCAACATCGAGCCGACGCCCAGTAAGTCATCGAAGCCGCCGAGCTGGCGCAGCACTTCACGCTGTACGCCGTCACGAAGCTGCGGTAGTCGGGCCGATGCCGGTGGCGCACCATGGCGCGCGGCTCGTAGACAAGCGGGAAGTCGGCCTTAATGACGCGGAAGAACATCTCAAGGTCGCCGCCGCCATGCGTCACCGTCCCAACATCGAGAGCCGGGTCGAAGCCGCCGATGCGCGAGAAAACCGACCGCCGGTAGGCCATGTTTGCACCAGTGCCATACTTGCCGGTCGCCATATGCTCGGCGGCGGCCCGCTCGCCATCGGCACGGTTAATGCCATACCAGCGCTGCGTAAAGCCACGACCGAAACCGCCGTACTGCTCGAAGGCCAACTGAGCCGCCGTCTCCGGCTCTAGGGGCACAACCAGGCCTGTGACCGCCATCACGCCGGGGTTTTCAGCGAAGACCCGGGCGATAGCGCGCGCCCAGAGCTGGTCGACCACAACATCATCGTCAGTGTAGGCGAGAATCTCACCCCTCGCCTCAATAATCGCCCGGTTACGCGCCCAATCGAGCCCAGGGCGCAGCTCACGCACATAGCGAACCTGAGGGAATCGCGCCCGAACGAGTATATCTGTACTATCATCGGAGGGCGCATTATCAACCACTAGGATGTCGAGTGTGCCGGGGTAATCGAGGGCGCAGAGGGCTTCGACGCAGCGCGCAAGATCGGCGGGGCGGTTCCGCGTACACACGGCGGTGGTAACGGACGGCCACGGGCCGGGGTAGTCGGCGGGTGGAGCACCGGGGACCTCAGCGAGTGGGCGGGGGAGATCTGGGCACGTCAGCCGTGCAACGAGCTGCTGGCGAAGCAGCGGCCAACGAAGCTACTCCTGAATCGCCAAGGATAGAGCATCGACGGCAACCTGTCCGCTGATCACTGGCAGATCAACCGAACCCAAGGGCGTGCCGTGAAGGCGCACCAGCGCACGGACGACTGTGTAGGAACCTAGGTCGTGAAGGATTGATAATGAATGCGCTAGCTCAATATCTATGGTTTTTATGTGAGGGGACGAGTCGAACATAAGACTCCTGCGGGGGTGATGTTATAAAATCTAGGGTTCCCCCATCAGTAACACACCCCAACCGGTTGAAAACATTGATCACCGTTAGTAGTGCGTTGAGTCGGTTGGTTTGCTACCCCTCGCGCTGAAAGCCTATGATGATATTATGCCCCCTAAACTACTAAGAATTTTAGCACGTGACAGGCACGGTGCTTTTTTTGAGCCACTTTAGCTCATAGGCATCACTCTCCGCGATAAAAAGCTGCTCTCCATAATGTTTAACGGATGTACGGTGTTATTCCCCTGACCGTCCCCACTGCGGCCGCCCCACGTATGCGCTGGCCCTCGCTCGGCCGGGTGAGCTGCGCTGCGAGGCATGTGCCGACCGGCCGTGATCTGCCCGACTGCTCGTGCGATCACGGACAGGACGCGGCGGGTGACGTGCGGGAGTAGCTACACGCTTATTTGGGGTGATGCTGGCCGATCTTATACACAAGGAGCTTTTCGCTCACACCCTTGACCAGCACCTCGTCCTGAGTGACCTGGTACGCCCTCAGGACATCGCTAACCCCGGGCGAGGTATACACATCGGCGGTGATATACACTTGATTGGCGTCGGCGAGCGCTTGCACGCGCGCCGCGATATTGACATTCTGCCCGAAGTAGTCGATCCGCTCATTGACAGTCACGGCGATAGAGTGTCCCCGGTGGAGGCCCACCTTCAGGATCAATTCCTGTGAGATCGTGTGGTTAAACGTGGTGAGCGCGTCGATCATCTCAAGGGCGGCGGTGGTCGCATCGACCGGGTTTTCAAACACGGCCATCACGGCATCACCGATCGTCTTCACGATCGCGCCATTCCGATCACGGATCACGCGGCTCAGGGTGGCAAAGTGCTGATGCACCAGAAAATAGGCCTTGGCATCGCCGATCTGCTCATACATCGCCGTCGAGCCCTTCAGATCGGTGAACACAAAAGTGATGTCTTTGATGGACAGCGTCTCGTCCATCCTGATGCGCTCAGACCGGAAGAGATCGCCAAAGGTTTGCGTCGCCAGCAATCTCTTGCCGCTCAAATTCGGTCGCAAGGTAAGCACCGGCACCGGCATATCCCCAGGCTGATAGATGCACAACGCGCTACGGCGATCCTGCCTATTTTCTACGTCGATCACCAACCTACCGCTGGGCAGCTCCCGCTGCAGATCATAGCGAAATTGTACCAGCTGCTGCTCCGCATTCGTAGCGGTCAGGCTGCGGGGCTGCATCTCGGGATCATCCGACTGAAATGTGCCATCAACCAGCCTGATCGGGATCCAGCTTGGCTGCTCCTGCTGCTCCTGCGTCGCCGCGAGCTGGAGGCAGCTCCGGCCATCGGTGACCCGCAGAACGCCCGGTGGCAGATCAATCGCCGTCCTCAGGTTCTCGCCGGGCTGCACATAGCCGAGATACCTGGTGATGTGGATAATCGCATCGC
>JBAXES010000134.1:0-8753 GCA_037140315.1 Chloroflexales bacterium | reverse complement strand
CTTCTCCGGCGCCGAGCCCACCCTGAACCTGAACCTGCCAAGCACCGAGCAGCTCGGCGAGCGCGCCCGCGCGTTCACCTCGCGACTCGCCCGCGCCGCCGATGAGTTTGGCACCAACATCGGCCGCGTCGCGAGCCAGGCCGTCGATGGGGTTGAGCGCACCGCCGCCCGCGTCGATGAGTGGATCGAGAAGCCCTCCGCTAAGGACTAATCTTCGGTTGCGTCCGACAAGGTGACAGGGTGATCGGGTGACACGCTCTCGGTCACTGGTCACCTTGTCGCTTTATTGCTAGGGCTACCTCAATGCCCCTTGGGGCTAGGCCCCCCACCAGAGATTGCAGCAGCCGTCGCAATATATGGTATCCTGAGGGCAAGCGATCTCCTCTTCGTTAATAAGCGATGTGGCTATGAATATTGTTATCCTCGGTGCCGGCTACGCCGGGCTGCGAACTGCCCTTAACCTTGATCATCAGCTGCGTCAGCATGGTATGGACGATGCGGTCACGCTGGTCGATCAGAATTCCTACCATCAGCTGATCCAGAAGATCCATGTCACCGCAACATCGGGATCGCATAGCCCTGAGGCAATCTATAGCCTCGGGCAGATTCTTAGCAGCCGACAGATCACCTTTGTCCAGGGCAGGGTGCGTATGATCGCGCCGCTCGAGCACGAGATCCTGCTTGAGGATGGCCGCAGCCTGCCCTATGACCGCCTGGTGATCGCGCTCGGCAGCGAGACGGCCTACTATAATGTGCCCGGCGCCCGCGAGCATAGCCTGCCCCTGCGCACTTACAGCGAGGCGATCGCGCTACGCGACCACCTGATTGCCCAGTTCACCGCCGCCGCAAAGCAGAGCGACCCCAAGCTGCAGCGTATGATGCTCACCACCGCGATTGTCGGCGGCGGCTGCACAGGATGCGAGCTGGCGGGCGAGCTAGGGGCGTGGGTTAATTCGCTCTGCAAGGAGACGGGCGCGCCGCGCAGCGAGGTGCGGATCGCTCTGCTTGACCGCAACAAGCTGCTGCTCAAGCAGTTCGGTAACTGGGCCTCCCGCGAGGCTGAGCGGGTCTTCGATCAGCACGGCATCAGTGTGTACCTCAATACGGCCATTGAGGCGGTTGAGTCCCAGATGCTGCGGGTTAGCGACAGCCGCGTCCTGCGCGCCGGCACGATCATCTGGGTCGCCGGCATCCGCGCCCCGAGTATTATCGCCGATGCCGGACTGTCGGTGAACAACGCGGGCAGAGCGATTGTCGACCGCTACCTGCGCGTGAGTGGCCAGGACGCGATCTTTGCCCTTGGCGACTGCGCCGCTGTCCCTGCTGGTGCCGACGGCGGCACGGTGCCGGCCACTGCCAGCTATGCGATGCGTCAGGGCGAATATATGGCCGAGACAATCTTCGCCGAGATTGCAGGCAGAGTGACACGTAGCTACGATCCGATCAAGCTGGGCGAGCTGGTCTCGCTTGGCCCCGATAATGGCTTGGGCAACCCGCTCGGTATGCCGATGATCGGCCACCCGGTTCTGATCCTGAAAAAGGGCATCGAGCAGTATTATCGTGCTTCGATCTCAGCGCCATAAGGCGCTGAGCGAGGTGTAAGGCCAATGCATCGCCCTCTGTGTGAGGCACGCACGGTCGTGCTTGGCCATCTACTCAACACTTATGACAACCCACACGATCCACGAGAGCTGGCTTGATGGGCTCCACGGCCCAATGCGCTACTGGCAATCAACGCCAAAGCATGGGCTGCCGGTGATGTTCATCCATGGGTACGGTGCGATGATCGAGCACTGGCGGGCGGTGATGCGACCGGTCGCCCGCGACCACTGCGTGATGGCGCTCGACCTCTACAACTTCGGTCGGTCGACCATCCCCCACGCCCCGCCCAGCCGCCGCCTCTGGTCTAACCAGATCGCCGAGCTGATCGCTGAGATCAGCCACGGGCCGGCCATCCTCGTCGGCCACTCGATGGGCGGCATGGTGGCCGCACAAGTCGCCCACGACTACCCGCAGCTGGTGCGTGGCCTCGTCCTCGTCGATAGCACCGGTCTGAATGCCCCGAAAAACATGCCGATCGACCTTGAGGATCTCTTCCGCAATGTGATGCAGTCCCCCGGCGTCGGCGAAATGCTGGTAAACCTCGTTGGCAACCCTATGGGCGCGCGCCAGGGGCTCTTCTCCGCCTACCACCGCAAGGACCGGATCACGCCGCAGCTGATCGAGCAGTTCAGCGAGCCCCTGCGCCGCCCGGGCGGCAAAGATGCGTACCTGGCCGTCAGCCGCACCTTCCCCGAGCTCATCCTCGACTTTCGGAAGGGTGAGGTGACGGTGCCGACGCTGCTGATCTGGGGCGAGCGCGATGCGTCGGTACCGCCCTCACTGGCCGAGCACTTCAAGCGCACCCTGCTGCCCCAGGCCGAGATCTCGATCATCCCCGAGTGCGGACACTGCCCCTTCGATGAGTCCCCCGAGGCATTCTGTAACATTCTCCTACCCTGGCTCGATACCCTGAGCGCTGAACGCTGAGCTGGAGGCCCCTATGCCGACAAAGAGCGAGTGGCAACAGATCCTTGAGCAGAAGCTGCCGCCGAAAGACCGGTACACGGATCGGAACCGCGCGATTACGGCGTACTACGCCCAGTGCTACCTGCAGCAGCCGGATGTGTTCAAGTGGGCGGGTATGGCCGCATTTGCCTCTAATCAGGTTGGCCTGGCCCTGATGGTCGCGGAGGCGCTGATGGCTCCGCGGACGCTAGCCGCCGCGCCTCAGATCAGCGGCGGCGACGGGCTGCTTACGCTCGGCGCGAAGATCTATCGGCTGGGGATGAGCATCGCCTTCACCGTGCCGGTCGCGCTCCACGATGCGGCCATCCGCCCGCTGCTGCTCAACGACCTCGAGCTGTTAAAGCAGGGGAATGATCAGATCTTCGATGATATTGCCTGGGCGCACCTCGCCTATATCCAGGCCGGTATTGGCGAGATCGAGGCGAATGTGTCCGAGATCGGGCAGCCCTACATCCTTCAGGGCTTCCGCATGATCGACGCGGGCGTGAAGAAGCTCGCCGATCCTGATCAGCGCGAGGCCGGGAGAGCGCTGATCCGCAAAGGGAATATTACCCTGCTCAAGCAGGAGCAGGAGCAAACCCTGGCCAGCTGTATGGACAACCTGTCTCGCATCGGCAAGCTCATCGTCTCGCTTGGTGGCGCGATGGAATTCGAGGATGCCAGTCGCAATGGGGCCGGGGGGTCGTGGTTCACTGGCCATTTTGGCATCCTGCCGGTTCTATCTGGGCAGGTCTCTCTGGATAGGTTCGAGGATCGCTGGAAGTGGCTAGAGGACGAGGCACTGCCGCTCTGGGATCGGATCGACACGGCGTACGCTCCCGAGACATCGTTCCACCGCCGGCTGGTGGCGATGGCCGAGCGCGAGCCGTCGCTGCTCCATCAGATCACCGGCCTGCTGACGAGCGGCTACCAGGTGGTGGGTCTGCAGCTTCCGCGATAGCCCCCTGATATACAATGCAACAGCCTCACCGCTAGCGTAAAAGCGGCTCCCATGATAGCATACCTCGCTCAGAAGGAGTATCGTATGGCCCAGCAGCGACGCCTTAGCCCGCGCGATGAGATTTACCTCACCAGCACGAGCTTCGAAGTGTATATGATCACCGGCCTGGTGTTTCTCTTTATTTTCACCGCCTCCTTCATCACGAGCATCAAAATTCACTACGAGTGGATACTCTGGCCAGGCAGCTTCATAGCCGTTACCGCAGCCTACGCAACGCTCAAGTGGCTTGAGCGCCGCGAGCACATCCGTAAGCTGGCTGAGATCGAGGCAGACCCGCTCCCGACAGAGGATGCAATAGTTCAGTAACCTTGCTGTTGGCGTCCTGTCATATGCGACCGGGCCCCCCAGAGCGGCGACATGCTACTGTAGATGCATGTCGCCGCTCTGCGCTTCAGGAGGCCCGATGGCACCCCTCCGCACTATCCGCACCAGCCGCTCGCTCACCTTCATCGATCTATCCAGCCTCACCAGCATCCCCGCCCGGACCCTCGCCGAGGCCGAGTATGGCCTGCGCCCGCTCTCTCACGACGAGCGCGGGCGACTGGCCTTCGTCCTGGGCATGCGCGCCACAGAGATCAGCGTCCCCCTCCAGCCGGCGAGCGCCCGCACAATCGCCAGGATGGTGCCCGCGCTTCCAGACGCTCCGGCGCTCGTCGCCGCAGCCCTAGCGGCAACCCTGGCCACTGCGGCGATGCAGGGCGGAGTGCCACAGATCAGCCTGCCGCAGCCAGCGCCCCGCGCCGCCCCAGCACCGATCCAGACCGGGGCGCAGGGAGATCTCGCCGCCACCACGGGCAACAAGGCCGCCGCAGCCATCTCAGAGGCCCGCCTGGCGACCCTCGCCGAGCGCGCCGCCGCCCCCATCGAGCCAATCGCCCCGACCCTATTCCTCGCCCCCACGCCGGCAGAGCCCACGCCGATATTCCTGATGACGGCAGCCGGACCCACCGGCTGCCCGGTGCAGCCGACGAGTGGCCACACGGTGCTCACCCAGGGCTATGGAGTGGGCAGCCACGCGCCGGCAGAGATCTGGGGGGCCGTGGATCTCGCCATAGACAGCGACGGCGACGGGTACGCCGAGCCAGGCGCCACATGGTACACCCCGGTGGTCGCCACCCACGCCGGCGTCGTGCGGGTCGATCTCGACAGCTACCCGGCGGGGAACCACGTCTGGGTGAGCGACCGCGCGAGCCCCTGGCGCACCGGCTACTCCCACCTCGCCATCGTCACCGTGATCAGCGGGCAGCATGTGCGCGCCGGCGAGGTGATCGGCATGGTGGGCAGCACAGGCGAGAGCAGCGGCCCGCACCTCGACTACCAGGTCTGGAACGGGGAGGTCAATGTAGATCCGACGAAGCTGGTGGGCTGCGGATAATGCGCCATGCGAGAGCTGCTCTTGCATGGCGCATTGGCAGTTAGACAAGGGAACAGGGAACAGAAATACCGCATCCTGATGCAGTGCAATTGCCTGAACTGTAACGTACGCTGAAACCTTGCCTTTGCCTTACCCGCGGATGGAGCGATTGAACACGCTGAGGGCCAGCCAGATACCGAGGACGGCGAAGAGCAGCACGACCGCCAGGCTGAGCAGCAGCGGTATGGTGGGCGCGGCGCCGAAGGCCAGAGCGCGCACCGCATCGGTCACGTAGGTGGTCGGGTTGAGCAGGACGATCACCTGCATCCAGCCCGGCAACACGTTCAGAGGGTAGAGCGCATTTGAGGCAAAGAGCAGCGGCAGGTTGAAGAGGAAGATCATGCCGTGGTAGCCGCCGATTGAGCGCGAGACCGCCGCCACCGCCAGCGCCAGGCCGCTGAATCCGATGGCAAACATGGCCAGGAGCAGCAGGGCGGCAAGCCAGCCCAGAGGGTTCACAGACAGGCGGGCGCCCATCAGCACGCCAACCACAAGCATGATCGTCGCCTGGATCAAGGCCTTCGTCGCAGTGCTCGTGGCATTCCCGAGCAGGATGCTCAGCCGAGGGATCGGCGCGGCCAGGTACTCCTTGGTGATCCCGCGCAGCCGCTCGTCGAGCAGCACCATTCCGCCGCCCACCGCGCCGCCGAGGGCGCTCAGGGCGATGATACCGGGCAGGATGTAGGACATGTAGTCGTTCCCACCCACATTCCCCACCATCCCGCGCATACCGACCCCGAACAGCACCACCCATAGCACCGACTGTAGCGCCAGGCCGAAGAGCTCCTCGGCGCTGCGCCAGAACTTCGTCATATGCTTCGACCAGATCACATAGGTCGCGTACATCAACTACCCCTTTAATCTCTGAGCGCCCGACCGGTATAGTGCAGAAACACATCGCCGAGGCTTGGCCGGGCCACCGTCACATCCTCGATCCGATAGCCGTTGCCGCCGCTCGCCGCGAGGATCTCCACCAGCCTGCGGCTACCGCTATCGACGTACACCGAAAGGTTGGCGCTGTCGCCATCGCACTCGACGCGCTCAACAAAAGCCATCGCCTTGATCGCGGCGACGAAGTTGCCTGAGTCGCCGTCGCCGCGCACCCGGATCACGTCGGCACCGAGCTGAGCCACCAGGCTGGCAGGCGTGCCCTGTGCCACCAGCTTACCATGATCAACAATGCCGACCTGGCTCGCCAGAGCCTCGGCCTCCTCCATATAGTGCGTCGTCAGCAGCAGGGTCAGGCCGCGCTGGCGGTTCAGATCGCGGATGTAGCTCCAGATGCTGGCGCGGTTTTGTGGGTCGAGCCCTTGGGTGGGCTCATCGAGGAAGAGCACCGCCGGGTCGGTCATGAGGCCGCGAGCCAGCTCAAGGCGGCGCTTCATACCGCCCGAGTAAGTCTTCACCACGCGGTCGATCGCCTCCCCGAGCTGCACCAGCTCGACCAGGTCGGCGATCCGCTTGCGGCGCAGGTCGCCGCTCTGCCGATAGAGCCGACCGTGAATATCGAGCACCTGGCGGCCAGTGAGATCCTGATCGAGGACAATATCCTGGAAGGTCACGCCGATCCGGCTACGCACCTGATCCGCCTGACGCAGCACATCGCAGCCAGCCACGCGCGCCGCGCCGGAAGTCGGCCGCGCGAGGGTCGTCAGCATATTGATCGTCGTCGTCTTGCCGGCGCCATTCGGCCCCAGCATCGCGTAGATTGTGCCGGAGGCGACCTGCAGGTCGATCCCATCGACGGCCGTCAGATCACCATAGCGCTTCACGAGGCCACGGGCCTCGATCGCCATCTCGCTCATCAGTATCCTCATTCATCTAATGTCGGGTGATTTTTCGGGGAGGGACAGGCCCTCCCCGAGCCTCTCCCATCGGACACGCGGCACAATCACGGATGCTGGGCCACCGCAGGGCAGCTCATATCCAAGGCCGGCTACGATGCGGCGCGATCTGTGGCCTTATGGGGTGAGCGCGCGGAGCGGGCGGCGATCAGCCGGTCGACCCAGACGATCTCGACATCAAGGTGGAGCAGATGATGTTCGATCACCGCCGTGTGCGAGGGCGGCAGATTGATATGCAGCGCCTCCAGGCGGGCGCGGTGTGTCTGGATCGCCGCGCGCCGCGCGTTGAGCAGGCGCAGGCTCTCATCAGCCGCGAGCTGGTGCTCAAAGATCACGCCGATATCCTCGGCGTAGACGGGTGGCACATACGACGCCAGGTTCTGGCGGAGCAACTCTTGAAAGCGCAGCTCACCCGCCGGGGTAATCCGGTAGACTCGCCGCTCAGGTCGATTGCCCTCGCGCTCAACCTCTTCGGCCACATACCCCTCGCGGCAAAGCTTATCGAGCAGGTAGTACGCCGTTGAGCGCTTCAGATCAACACAGAAGTCCATCTGCTGATCGATAAACTCGTTCAGCTGATAGCCGTGCATCTCCTGAGCGCGCAGTAGGCCGAGTAGCAGCAGTTGGCGATCAATGGTCATACGCGCTGTCCTCTAGTGGAATAATCAGAACTGAGTATATCGCTAGGCTCCCATCTTGTCAAACCTAGAGGTCGCGAGCTAGACAGCCACGTCATCGATCAGCTCACGCAGGGCAGCGGCATCGACATCTTTCTTATCCAGGAATGCCACCGCACCAGCGGCGAGCCCCTGGCGATGAAACTCTCTATCGGGGTACGCGCTAAAGAGCACCAGGCGTGTAGCGGGTGCCGCGCTATGCAGGGCGCGGACACAGTCGATCCCGCTCTCATCGCCGAGCACCACATCGACGAGGGCCAGCTGGAGCGGGCCGCCATGCACAATGCGCAGGGCCTCCTGCATACTGTCAGCCTCAAAGATCATCGCCGCAGGGTAGGCCTTGCTAATCATGCGTCGAAGCTGCGTACGATAGCGCACATTATCATCGACGATCAGCAGCGACAGGCGTATCTGGTAGCGATCCGCATCGCGGACGGCGGGCGGGGCGATCGCCGCCCCGAGGATGCCCGCATGCTGATGGATATAGCTCACCGCCTCCAGGCGGCTCTGCACCCCCAGCTGACGATAGAGCCGGGTCAGATGATTCTCAACCGTCTTCACGCTCAGGCCCGTGCGCCGCGCGATCCCAAGGTTATCGAGGCCCTCTTGCAGGCAGAGCAGCAGCTCACGCTGGCGGTCGGTCAGCGTCAGCGGCGCGGCATCGCGCAGACGGACGAGCTTATCGACGAGGGGGCTACAGATCCAGCGCTCGCCAGCGAGCACGCGCTGCACCGCCAGTCGCAGGTCGCCGAGCGGCTGATCCTTGAGGTGATAGCCATTGACGCCAGCAGCCAGCAGCCCCTGGACGTAGATATCATCATCGTAGGCGCTGACCACAAGGATCTTCATCTGGGGGTAGATCTCGCGGGCGCGGCCGATATCGCCAATCGGCTCGAAGCTCGGCATCGTAACATCGATCAGCAGGCAGTCTGGCTGAAGGTTCTGCAGTGCAGTAAAGAGCGCAACGCCATCACCCACCTCGCCCACGATAACAAGATCAAAGATGCCCGAGATGGCATTGGCTATGCCGGCGCGAACAACCGCGTGATCATCAGCAAGAAGGACGCGAGCCATAACAGTGCTCCGCACGAGGAAGGGGGATAGAGGACACCGTTATAGCCGATCCGCGCTGAAGGCGCAACAGCGGGGGCGAACGCAAAGAGCGCCCGCGCCTGGTGGGCGCGGGCGCTCTTGCTTGTGGTGGGGGTGCGTGGACCTAGGTTCCCAGCGGATGCTCCGCCAGTAGGATC
>JBAXES010000133.1:0-8764 GCA_037140315.1 Chloroflexales bacterium | reverse complement strand
ACCTCGGTGCCTCCTGGGCTGAACCTGATCTCACCCCGACTTTTTGAGCAACTACTTCGTAAGGATGTTTCATGACTGAGCTTGAGTATACGGTAGGCACGACGGTAGAACCACATAGCCTATGCCCGTTCTGTCGCAGCGCCAGCCTGAGCTATCACTTCACTAGAGCCGGCCACCACGTCTACCAGTGTGACGACTGTCGGCTTGTATTCTTTCACCCACAGCCATCTGACACTACGCTAGCGTCGATCTACGCTGAGCATTACTTTCTGGGCAGCGACGATCAAGCCGGGCGAGAGCGGGTCAAGCAGATGAAACGTGCGACGGCGCGCCTCTACCTTAAGCAGATCGTCGGCTGTGTGGGCACAGGGCGGGGCGCCCTGCTTGAGGTAGGATGCGGCCACGGAGAACTGCTGCTTGAGGCGCTCCAGTTTGGCTTCAGCGTTCACGGTCTCGATATCTCACCGTCAGCGGTTGCCTTCGCGAATCGCTCTCTTGGCGGCGACTATGTCCGCTGCGGTATTATCGAGACGGCGGAGTTACCCGAGCACTTCTATGATATCTGCGTGCTCTCAGATCTGATCGAGCATACGCGCGACCCGGTCGCCCTCATGAGGCGGGTACACCGCCTGCTCAAACCCGGCGGCCTGATCTTTATCGCCACGCCCTCGCTGGACAGCTGGTCGGCGCGTCTGCTCGGCTCTCATTGGATGGAGTATAAGACTGAGCACCTCTACTACTTTAGCCGATCAACCATAGAGAATCTCTTGGCGCGAACCGGCTTTGTTGGGGTGCGCGTTGAGGCCAGCACCAAGGTGCTCACGCCGGAGTACGTCTACCATCACTTCCAGCGCTTCCGCGTGCCTCTGCTCAGCCAGCTACTGGCATGGAGCTATCGCCTCCTGCCGACACCGCTGCAACAACGCGAGGTCTCGGTCGTGGCCAGCGGGATGGTTGTCACCGCGCGCGCTGGCGAACGGCGCGAGCGCCCTCTGCTCTCGATCATCATCCCCGCCTATAACGAGTGCGAGACGTTCGGCACCCTGATCGAGAATGTGCTCAACAAGAACCTAGCCGGCATCGACAAAGAGATCATCATCATCGAGAGCAACTCCCAGGATGGCACGCGGGAGCTGGCACTCACCTACCGCGACCACCCGCAGATACACCTAATACTTGAGGATCGCCCGCGCGGGAAGGGGCACGCCGTCCGCACCGGGCTGCGACACGCACAGGGCGACTTCGTGCTCATTCAGGATGCGGACCTCGAATACGATATCAACGACTACGATATCTTGCTGGAGCCCCTCGCCCGGTATCAACAGGCATTCGTGCTTGGCTCGCGCCACAGCGGGAGCTGGAAGCTGCGTCATTTTACCGACCAGCAGATGATCTCAGGGCTCATGAACATCGGGCACGTGCTCTTTATGAGCGCGCTGAATCTACTTTATGGGCAGCGGCTACGTGACCCATTCACGATGTATAAAGTGTTTCGGCGCGATTGCCTGCACGATCTCGCCTTCAACGCCAATCGGTTCGATTTCGACTTTGAGCTGGTGATCAAACTCCTACGCAAAGGCTATCAGCCAATCGAGATCCCGGTCAGCTACAACTCGCGCTCGTTTGGCGAGGGCAAGAAGGTATCGATGATCTACGACCCAATCACCTGGATATGGGCGCTCATTCGGTTCCGCCTCCCGCCGCTCTATACCAAGGAGCCCCACCAGTGAGCGAACCACCCTCGGGCAAGACATCATCGCTCTACCGACACTCGGGGCGGGTGCCGCTAGCCTCGCGGCTCTCATATGCGGTACGTCAGCAAATGTTTGCGCGCTTTCTGGAGGTGACCCACCCGACGCCGACGAGCAGCGTCCTCGATGTCGGCGTCACCAGCGACGAGCGCCACCAAGAGTCGAACTTCTTTGAGCGGCTTTACCCCTATAAAGAGCGTATCGTCTGCGTGGGGACAGAGGATGGCGCCCATCTGGAGCAGCAGTACCCTGGCATACGCTTTATGCCGGTGCAGCCAGGCCAGCCTATACCATTCGCCGACCAGGAGTTCGACATTGTCTTCAGCAATGCGGTCATCGAGCATGTTGGCGGGCCAGAGCTTCAGCGCGCATTCCTGGCTGAGCTCTGCCGGGTTGGCCGACACGTGTTTGTGACGACTCCTAACCGCTGGTTTCCGGTCGAGCACCACACCGGGATCCCGCTGCTTCACTTTCTGCCACGACCGCTATTCCGCATGATCCTGCGCCGAACTGCTATGTCCTACTGGTCGCACCAACAGAATCTCCACATCCTCGGGCGCAATGATCTGGCTGAGCTCTTTCCGCCAACAGCGCATATTCGCGTCGAGCGAATCGGCATCGGCTTTGGCCCTTTCAAGTCAAACCTGCTTGCCTACACCCTTACGCCGGCTATGGGCGCCAATGGATAACGTCGAAATCTCTGCCACTGCGAATTGCATCGCACCAAGCAGTAACTTATAAGGAAGCCTTCTCTTATGCGCTACATCGTCACCGGCGGGGCCGGCTTTATCGGCAGCAACCTCGTGGATCGGCTGCTGTCGCTGGGCCACGCCGTCGTCGCCTACGATAACTTCTCGACCGGCGTCGAGTCGTTCCTCGACCAGGCCCGCGCCAACCCCAGCTTCACCCTCGTCCGCGGCGACACCCTCGACCTGCCGGCGATGACGGCGGCGATGCAGGGCTGCGACGCGGTCTTCCACTTGGCCGCCAACGCCGATGTGCGCTTCGGCACCGAGCACCCGCGCAAGGACCTGGAGCAGAATACGATCGCGACCTTCAATGTGCTGGAGGCCATGCGCGCCGCCGGCGTGCGCCGGATCGCCTTCTCCTCCACCGGCTCGATCTACGGCGAGGCCGAGGTCTTCCCCACCCCCGAGCGCGCGCCCTTCCCGGTGCAGACCTCACTCTACGGCGCGTCCAAGCTGGCCGGCGAGGGCATGATCGCCGCCTACTGCGAGGGCTTCGGCTTCCAGGGCTATATCTTCCGCTTCGTCTCGATCCTCGGCGAGCGCTACACCCACGGCCATATCTTCGACTTCTACAAGCGCCTGCGCAGCAACCCCGCCGAGCTCTATGTCCTCGGCAACGGCCTCCAGCGTAAGTCCTACCTCTATGTGCAGGACTGTATCGACGCCATCCTGCTGGCTATGGACACCGCCCAGGAGAAGGTGAATATCTTCAACCTGGGCGCCGACGAGTACTGCCAGGTGAACGACTCGATCGGCTGGATCACCGGCCACCTGGGCCTGACGCCGCAGCTCAGCTACAGCGGCGGCGAGCGCGGCTGGATCGGCGACAGTCCATTCATCTTTCTAGATTGTGGTAAAATCCGTGCGCTGGGCTGGCAGCCGAGCCTGACGATCCGCGATGGGGTGATCAGGACGCTAGACTACCTCCAGGCCAACCCCCAGCTGCTGGAGGCGCGGGCGTAATCGGCCACAGAAAGGCACAGAAAGGCCGCAGAAAAGTACAGCCCACGTTCTTTCTGTGTTTTTCTGTGCCCTTCTGTGGCTAAAGGTGAGCGCGGCTGGATCCTGCAGGCGCGGGTGTAATCCGCGCCAGAGGCGTAATCATGGTCGGCCATAGAAAGGCCACAGAAAAGTACAGCCCGCGTTCTTTCTGTGTTCTTCTGTGCCCTTCTGTGGCTAAAGCGGGTTTAAACATATGCGTGTATGTGTGGTAGGTCTTTGGCATCTGGGCACGGTGACGGCGGCATGCCTGGCCTCTGTCGGCCACGATGTGGTCGGCCTGGACTTCGAGCCGGACACCGTGGCCAAGCTCTCCGCTGGCCAGGCCCCGCTCTTTGAGCCCGGCCTCGATGCGCTGCTCCAGCAGGGGCTTGCGGACGGTCGCCTGCGCTTCAGCGCCGACCCGGACGAGGCGCTTGCGGGGGCCGAAGTGGTGTGGGTGACATACGACACGCCAGTGGACGACGACGACCGCGCCGATGTCACGTATGTGGTCGAGCGCGTGGCCCGGCTCTTCCCCGCCCTGGAGCCTGGGGCGCTGGTGCTGATCTCATCGCAGCTGCCCGTGGGCTCGACCCGCCGCCTGGAGCAGGTGTACGCCGCCGCACACCCCGACCGACAGGTCAGCTTCGCCTACTCGCCCGAGAACCTGCGCCTGGGCAAGGCGATCAGCGTTTTCACCCAGCCCGACCGCGTGGTGGCCGGGGTGCGCAATGCTGCCGACCAACAGCGGGTCGCGGCGCTGCTCGGCCCGATCACCGAGCGCGTCGAGTGGATGGGCGTGGAGTCGGCGGAGATGACCAAGCACGCGCTCAACGCCTTCCTGGCCACCTCGGTCACGTTCATCAACGAGGTCGCGACCCTCTGCGAGCAGGTGGGTGCCGACGCCAAGGAGGTCGAGCGCGGACTCAAGAGCGAGGTGCGGATCGGGCCGCGGGCCTACCTCGGCCCCGGCGGGGCCTTCGCCGGCGGCACGCTCGCCCGCGACATCAACTTCCTCAGCGCGATTGGCGCGGCCCACGACCGCCCCACCCACCTGATCTCAGCAGTGCGCGCCAGCAACGACGCGCACAAGAGCTGGGCCGGCCACCGGCTGGAGGCGCTGCTCAGCAGCCTGGCCGGGCGGCGCATCGCTGTGTGGGGGCTAACCTACAAGCCCGGCACCGACACCCTGCGCCGCTCCAGCGCGGTCGAGCTGTGCCGCTGGCTGGTGACGCAGGGCGCGCAGGTGCAGGCCCACGACCCGGCGGTTACAGCGCTGCCCGCCGACCTTGCCAATCTATTCAGCCTGCATGCATCGCCCCTTGATGCCCTCGCGGGCGCGGCGGCCCTAGTGGTGGCAACCGAGTGGCCCGACTACCAGGCCATCGCCGCGACCGAGATCGTCGCCACGATGGAGCGGCCGGTTGTGGTGGACGCGAACCGCTTCCTGGCCCGCACCCTCGGCGACGACCCGCGCATCCGCTACGCGGCGGTTGGGAAGAGTTTGTGAGCCACAGAAAGGCACAGAAGGACACAGAAATATAGTAATTCTGTGTCCTTCTGTGCCTTTCTGTGGCCATTCAAAAAGGTAGATCTCCGTCAATGGCATACACTCTCGAAGGGCGCGCGGCGCTGATCACCGGGGCCAACCAGGGCCTCGGGCTTGAGATCGCGCGCGCCTACGTCCAGGCCGGGGCCAGCGTGATGCTCTGCGCCCGCAATGCCGATCTGCTGGAGCAGGCCCGCGCCGAGCTCGCGGGGCTCGCCCTGCCCGGCCAGGTCGTCGCCGCCCACGCCGCCGATGTCGCCCGGCCCGAGGATGTCGCGCAGCTGAGCGCCGCGACGCTGCGGATCTTCCCCCACCTGCAGATCCTCGTCAACAACGCCGGGGTCTATGGGCCGAAGGGGCTGATCGAGGATGTGGACTGGCAGGAGTGGGCGCAGGCGATCAGCATTAACCTGCTCGGCTCGGTGCTGCTCTGCCGGGCTGTGCTGCCCCACTTCAAGGCCCAGCGCTACGGCAAGATCATCCAGATCTCGGGCGGCGGGGCGACCAACCCGCTGCCGCGGATCAGCGCCTACGCCGCCTCGAAGGCGGCGATTGTGCGCTTCGCCGAGACGCTGGCCGAGGAGACCCGCGAGGACGGGATCGACGTCAACGCGATCGCGCCGGGGGCGCTGAACACGCGCCTGCTCGACGAGGTGATCGCGGCCGGGCCGGAGCAGGTCGGCCAGAGCTTCTACGAGCGCTCGCTGCAGCAGAAGGCCCAGGGCGGCACCCCGCTCGACAAAGGGGCCGGCCTGGCGGTCTTCCTGGCCTCCGCCGCGAGCGACGGCATCACCGGCAAACTAATCAGCGCGGTCTGGGACCCCTGGGCCACCCTGCCCGAGCACCTCGACGATCTGCGGAGCAGCGACATCTACACATTACGACGGATCGTCCCGAAGGATCGCGGACGAGGGTGGGGGGAGTGATGCCGACAAACGACACCATTGGCGTGGCGATCATCGGCTGCGGGCTGATCGGCCAGAAGCGCGCGCGCGCCCTCGGCCCGGCCCGCCTGGTAGCCTGCGCCGACCTGAGTCTGGAGCGGGCCCAGACCCTGGCCCGCTCCGCGCCCGACGCGGTCGCCAGCGATAATTGGCGCACGGTCGTCACCCGCGACGATGTGGACATCGTGGTTGTGGCCACAATCAACAGTGCGCTGGCCGAGATCACCCTCGGAGCCATCCAGGCCGGCAAGCACGTGCTTGTAGAGAAGCCAGCCGCCCGCCACGCCGGCGAGCTGGCCGCGCTGATCAGCGCCGCGGCCGAGCGCGGCGTGCAGGTGCGGGTCGGCTTCAACCACCGCTACCACCCGGCCCTCCAGCGGGCCCACGCGATCCTCGAGAGCGGGGCCCTCGGCGAGCTGATGTTTGTGCGCGGGCGCTACGGCCACGGCGGGCGGATCGGCTACGACAAGGAGTGGCGGGCCAACCCGGCGCTCTCCGGCGGCGGCGAGCTGATCGACCAGGGCGTCCACCTGATCGACCTGGCGCGCTGGTTCCTCGGCGACTTCAGCAGCGTCGCCGGCAGCGCCCACACCTACTACTGGCAGATGCCGGTGGACGACAACGGCTTCCTGTTGCTGCAGACCGCGCAGCGGCAGACGGCCTTCCTCCACGTCAGCTGCACCGAATGGAAGAACCTCTTCTCGTTCGAGATCTACGGGCGCGACGCCAAGCTGCACATCGAGGGCCTCGGCGGCAGCTATGGCCTGGAGCGGCTGGCCTACTACAAGATGCTGCCCCAGATGGGCCCGCCCGAGACGACGATCTGGGAGTATCCCATGGGCGACAGCTCGTGGCAGCTGGAGTTTGCCGAGTTCCTGGAGGATATTCGCCTGGAACGAACGCCCGCAGCCGGCCTGGCCGACGCGCTGGCGGCGCTGAACATCGTCGAACAGATCTACCGGGAGTCAGGCTATGATCATCACGCGTAGTCCGCTGCGGATCACCCTGGGCGGCGGCGGCACCGACCTGCCCTCCTACTATCGCGAGTACGGCGGCTTCCTGATCGCCGCAGCGATCGACCGCTATGTGTATGTGACGGCGATGCGCCCGTTTGTGCCGGGGGTCTTTCTCAAATACTCGAAGCTGGAGCACGTCGAGCAGGTGGACGAGGTGCAGCACCCGATCATCCGCGAGGCCATCCGTATGCTCGACTTCAAGACCCCGCAGCTGGAGATCACCACCCTGGCCGACATCCCCGCCGGCACTGGGCTGGGCTCATCGGGCAGCTTCACCACCGCCCTGCTCAAGGCACTCTACGCCCACCGCCGCCGCCTGCTGCACCCCAGCGAGCTGGCCGAGCTGGCCTGTGAGATCGAGATCAACCGGCTCAAGGAGCCGATCGGCAAGCAGGATCAGTATATCGCCGCCTATGGCGGGATCACCTGCTTCCGCTTCCACACCAACGACAGCGTCGAGGCCACCCCGCTGAAGATCAGTATGGACACGCTCTTCGAGCTGGAGGACAACCTGCTGCTCTTCTTCACCGGCTTCTCGCGCAGCGCCGGGAGCATCCTCAAAGATCAGCAGAGCCGCACCGAGCAGGCAGATCACGAGATGATCCAGAACCTACACTATGTCAAAGAGCTCGGCCTGCGCAGCCAGCGCGCCCTAGAGGAGGGCAACCCCCGGCGCTTCGGCGAGCTGATGCACGAGCACTGGGAGCATAAGAAGCGCCGCTCGGGCGGCATGAGCAACCCGCACATCGACGAGTGGTACACGCTGGGCCTTGCCAACGGTGCCGTGGGCGGGAAGCTGGTCGGCGCGGGCGGCGGCGGCTTCCTGCTCTTCTACGCCGAAGACCGCAGCCGTCTGCGGCAGGCTATGGCCAACGCCGGCCTGGAGGAGGTGCGCTTCCGCTTCGACTTCGAGGGGACAAAGGTGCTGTTCCAGTGAGCCTGCCGGTGGCCATCCTGGCCGGCGGCCTCGCCACCCGCCTGCGCCCAATCAGCGAGCGCATCCCCAAGGTGCTGGTCGAGGTGGCGGGGCGGCCCTTCGCCGAGCACCAGCTCGAGCTGCTGCGCCGGCACGGCGTCCGCCAGGCGGTCTTCTGCATCGGACACATGGGCGAGCAGGTCGAGGCGGCCCTGGGCGACGGCTCGCGCTGGGGCATGCAGCTGCGCTACTCGTTCGATGGGCCGACACTGATGGGCACCGGCGGGGCCCTGCGCCGGGCGCTGCCGCTGCTCGGCGACGCCTTCCTGGTGCTCTACGGCGACGCCTACCTGCAGTGCGACTATCAGGCCGCGACCGAGGCATTTGTGCAGAGCGGGAAGCTCGGCCTGATGACGGTCTTCCGCAACGAGGACCAGTGGGACCGCAGCAATGTGATCTTCACAGGCGGCCAGATCCTGCGCTACGACAAGCAGCAGCGCACCGCCGAGATGCGCCATATCGACTACGGCCTGGGCGCGCTGCGGGCGGAGGCGTTCGATCACTACCCCGCCGACCAGCCGATCGACCTCGCAACCATCTATCAAGATCTGCTCGCCCATGGGCAGCTGGCCGGCTTTGAGGTCAGCCAGCGCTTCTACGAAATTGGCTCGCACGCCGGCCTAGAAGAGACCCGGCGCTACTTCGCACAACAACAAGGCTTCAGGTGCTAGGTTTCAGGTTTCAGGCCGAGCGCATCAGGAAGCCTCACGTATGCCTAAACGATACATCTCCACAGCAACAAGGGTTGTCATGCCTCGCTACGCTCGGCATCTTCCAGGCTCGTGCACGGGAAGACCC
>JBAXES010000132.1:0-8801 GCA_037140315.1 Chloroflexales bacterium | reverse complement strand
GTGCTCGGCGCGGCGGGCGCCACTGCGACGCCAGCGTCGGCCACCACCGCGCCGAGCACATCGCCGACGGCCACCGTCTCGCCCTCGCCCCTGGCGATCGCGCCGAGCACGCCGGCCTGGTCGGATGCGACCTCCAGGTTCACCTTGTCGGTCTCCAGCTCCACCACCGCCTCGCCGGCGGCCACCGCCTCGCCCTCACGCTTGAGCCACTTCGCCACCGTCGCCTCGACGATTGACTCGCCGAGGGCGGGGACCTTGATCTCGTATGTCATCTGGGTTCTTTCTATCTGAGGTACGGGCGAAGCAGCGCGACAGCGCGCGCGTTGAGAGAAGAAGGCGCGTTACGGGCGCTGCTTCGCCCCTACGGGATACGACATCACCGGGCGGCCGGCACCGGCGCGCCCTGCACGGCCTCGCGGACGATCCGGCTCTGCTCGTGGCTGTGCTGGCTGTGCAGGCCCTCGGCGGGGCTGGCCGACTCGCCGCGACCGACGTAGCGGATCGGGGTGGACGGGCCGACTACCTCGCGCAGGTGCGGGGTGATGTAGCTCCAGGTGCCCATGTTCTGCGGCTCCTCCTGGAGCCAGACGACCTCCTGGAGGCCGGGGTAGCGCGCTATGTGGGCGGCCAACTCCTCAGCCGGGAAGGGGTAGAGCATCTCGACACGCAGCATATCCACGAGGCCGCCGGCCTTCTCCAGCTCGCCGCTGGACAGCACGTCGATCGCCACCTTGCCGCTGCACAGCACCAGCCGCACAACATCCTCGGCTGGCGGGGCCTCGGTGCCGAGGCCGAGGACGGGCTGGAAGCTATCGTCGGCCAGGTCGCTCAGCGTGGAGTTCGCGCGCGGGTTGCGCAGCAGGCTCTTGGGCGTCATCACGATCAGCGGGCGCGGGTAGCCGGCCAGCGAGGCGGCCTGGTAGCGCAGCAGGTGGAAGTACTGGGCGGCGGTGGAGCAGTTGGCCACGCGGATGTTGTCGGTGGCGGCCAGCTGGAGGAAGCGCTCGAGGCGCCCGCTGGAGTGCTCCGGCCCCTGGCCCTCGTAGCCGTGGGGCAGCAGCAGCACCAGGGCCGGGTCCTGGCCCCACTTGGCCCGCCCCGATACAATAAACTGGTCGATGATCACCTGGGCGCCGTTGGCGAAGTCGCCGAACTGGGCCTCCCAGAGCACCATCGTGCCCGGCGCGTGCGAGCTGTAGCCGTACTCGAAGGCCAGCACGGCAGCCTCGGAGAGCGGGCTGTTGTACACCGCGAAGGCTGCGCGGGCCTGCGGGATGCTGTGCAGCGGGATGAAGCGCTCGCCGGTGAGCGAGTCGTGCAGCACCAGGTGGCGCTGGCTGAAGGTGCCGCGCTCGCTGTCCTGGCCAGTCATGCGGATGGGCGTGCCGTCGGAGAGGATGGCGGCGAAGGCCAGCGACTCGGCGTGCGCCCACTCGATCCCGCCGACGTCGTGGATAGTCTGGCGGCGCTTCTGGAGCATGCGGTCGAGCTTAGGGTGGGCCGTGAACTCATCGGGCCGGTCGAGCAGGGCCTCGTTCAGCTCGATCAGCTTGTTGGCCGACACCGGCTTGGCGTAGACGCTCGGGCGCGGCTTGGGCTTGGCCGCCGCCCGGCTCTTCGCGGGCGGCGGCGGGGCGGCGGCGGCCAGGCGCTGGCGCTCGCGCACGGTGTCGAACGCCTGCTGCAGCTTGCCCATCACCTCGTCGAGCATGCCCTGCGCCTCGTTCTGGGTGATCGCGCCGCGGCGCTCTAACTCGCGGGCCCAGATCTCGCGCACCGTCGGGTGGTTGCGGATCCTCTCGTACATGCGCGGCTGGGTGAACTCGGGCTCATCGCCCTCGTTGTGGCCCCAGCGCCGGTAGCCCACCAGGTCGATCAGGAAGTCCTTCTGGAACTTCTCGCGGTAGGCCCATGCCATGCGCGCCACCGCGATGCAGGCCTCCGGCTCGTCGGCGTTCACGTGGACGATCGGGATCTCGAAGCCGCGGGCCAGGTCGGAGGCGTACAGGGTGCTGCGCGAGTCCTTGGTGTCGGTGGTGAACCCGATCTGGTTATTGAGAATAATATGGATCGACCCGCCGACGTGGTAGCCCTCAAGGCGCGAGAGGTTCAGCGTCTCGGCCACGATACCCTGGCCGGGGAAGGCTGCGTCGCCGTGGATGAGGATCGCCAGCGACTCCTTCTCGTCCTCCTGGGGGTAGCCGGGGCGGGTGCGCTTCTCCTGGGCGGCGCGGGCGCGGCCGACGATCACCGGGTTGACAAACTCCAGGTGGCTCGGGTTCGGCGCCAGGGTGATCGGCATTTCGGTGACGCCGCTCTCGCGGTAGGCCTTGCGGGCGCCCAGGTGATACTTCACATCGCCCGTCCAGCCGGTGTAGGTCTCCTTGCTGTAGTCGGGGGCGTGGAACTCGCTGAGGATCGACGAGTAGGGCTTGCCGAGGATGTGCGCGAGCACGTTGAGCCGGCCGCGGTGGGCCATGCCGATCACCACCTCGCGGGTGCCGGCGGCCGCCGCGTTGCGGATGATCGCGTCGATCAGCGGGATGGCCATATCGGTGCCCTCGACGGAGAAGCGCTTCTGGCCCGGCAGCGCCTTGTGCAGAAAGCGCTCGAAGCCCTCCACCTCGGTGAGCCGCTCCAGCAGTTCGCGCTGGCGGTCGGTGTCGAAGTTGCCGAAGAAGTTGCGGCCCTCGGCCATATCGCGGATCCACTCACGCTCGACGTAGTCCTGGATATGGTCGGTCTCATAGCCGATCTGGCCGGAGTAGGCCTGGCGCAGGCGCTCGACGCCGTCGGCGGCCGTCGTGGAGAGCGCCGCCAGCGGGCCGCGCACCATCGCCGCCGGCAGGGCGGCCAGGTCGGCCTTCGTGACGCCGTGATACGCCAGCTCCAGGCCGGGGTCGCTGGGCGGGGCGCTGCCGAGCGGGTCGATCCGCGAGGCGGTGTGGCCGATCTCGCGGATGAAGCGCATCAGGCGGGCGGCACCCACGATCCGGATCACGTCGAGGGCGGGGGCGGCCGAGGCCTTGGCGATCGCGGCGACCTCCGGGTCGTCGGCGGGGGGCGTCCATTCGGCGAAGAAGGCCTGGGTCTGCGCATCGACCGAGCTGGGGTCGGCGCTGTAGCGCTCATATAGCTCGATCAGATAGCCAGCGTTCGGGCCATAAAAGGGGTTCCAATTATTCATAGTGCGCTCAGATACGTGCTTGAAATCTCGTCGCGGGCGTAATGTGGCCCATTGTACCACGCGAGGTTACGCGTTTCCGGTGGGTGGATCGCAAAGCCCGCGCCACTGGCGCGGGCTTGTGAGCTGACAGCAGTACGCTCGCTCTGCGGGCGCGACACCTCGCCCCTGCCGGCGATCAGCCGGTGAGGATCTTCTTCAGCTCGTCTTTCCTGCCGGCATCGTTCATGCGCTGCTTGAGCAGCAGCAGGTAGATGCCGCCGGGGGTGCGCCTGCGGCTGCCGTCGGTCGTCATCATACCGCCGGCGGCCTCAATCCCCTCGACCTCCTGGCGCAGCGCCTGGGCCGCATCGATGCCGAGGGTGGCCACCGAGCGCTCGATGGTGGCCTTCGGCTTCGGATCAGTCTCGCCGAGGTATGTTGCGATCGCATCAACCGCCTGGCGGAAGGCCCGGCGCTGCTGGCGCTCGGCAACCGCCGCCTGTCGCTTCACCTCATCTTCCGCCTGCCGCTCGCGCGCTCGACTCGCTCGCATATGAGGGCCTCTCTCTTCATCCGCCCCTCCCTGCGTTGGGAGAGGTGCGGAGAGGGACACGCCCTCTCCGAAAAAACCACACCCTATTTATACTATATGCGAACTTCTGTCAACTCCACATAGGCGCAGCCCGCTAGGGACAGCCGGGCATGGGTGCCCTCGCCGGGCACGCCGCTGCTGCTGATCTGCAGCTCGCCGCCGTACTGGTGGGCCACCGCGGTCACCAGGGCCAGGCCAAGGCCAGAGCCGGGGACGCTGCGGGTGTGGGCGCGGTCCACGCGGAAGAACCGCTCGTTGACCCGGGGGATATCCTCTGGGGGGATGCCGGGGCCGTTATCGCCGACGCCGATCTCGAGGTGCCCGTCGCGCCAGGCGGCTGTCAAGCGGATCGTGCCGCCCACGGGGCTATACTTGATCGCGTTGTCCAGCAGGTTCCCGACCATGATCGCCATGTCGCTCGGGGCGATATAGACGTCGGGGATGTGCGCGTCAATCTCCACCGTGATCTGCTGGTCGCGCGCCGTGGCCCGCGGGCGCGCCGATCGCAGGCAGGCGGCCAGCTCATCGGCCACCGAGACCGGTCGCTCGGGGGGCGTGAACACGCCGCTCTCAGCCCGCGAGAGCTGGAGCAGGTCGCCCACCAGGTCGGCCAGCTGGCTAATCTCCTCGTTGATCTCGCAGGCGTACTCCCTGGCCTGCGCGCCGCTCACCTTCTGGGCGGCCAGGATCTCCGCGCGCAGCTTCATGGCGGCCAGGGGGGCCCGCAGCTCGTGCGAGGCGTTGGCGACAAAGTCGCGCTGCTCCTGGATCATCGCCTCGACCCGCCCGGCCATGTGGTTGAACATCGCGCCCAGCGATGCCAGCTCGCTCACGCTGTCGTCGATCTCCACCCGCGCATCCATGCGGCCCTCGGCCATCTGCTCGGCCACGCCGCGCAGCTCGGCCAGGGGCCGGGTCATCTGAGCGGCGAGCCAGAGCGTGATCACCAGGGTCAGCAGCAGGGTCGCCGCCGTCACGCCGATCAGCGCCAGCCAGCGCTCCCGGAGCTGCGCCTGCATCGGCGCCAGAGAGGAGTCGATCTGGAGCACGCCGATCACCCCGCCCTCCTCGTGGCGCATCGGCACAGCGGTGGTGAGCCGCTCGTCGCTGCGGTGGCTCACCACGTCGCCCGCCAGCAGCGCCGGCAGGCTCATCGCCAGCGCGGCGTCGCCACCGGCGCTGTTGGCCAGCAGCTTGCCAGCGGTGTTGAAGATGCTCAGGTTCGTGTCGGCCGGCAGCTCACGCCGCCACTGGTCGCGGTGGGCCGACCACAGGGCCATAACTTGGTCGGCCTGCGACTGCTCAAACGACTCGGAGAAGGTGTTGGCCAGCAGCAGGGCCGTCACCTGCTGCTCGTGGGTGAAGGACTCCAGGGTCATCCGCGACATCTGGGTGCCGGCCATCAGCAGCAGCAGCGACAGCCCCAGGGCGAGGACGCTGATGATCGTGGCCGAGAGCTGGCCGCGCAGCGAGCGAAAGAGGCTCACCATACCGCCTCTTTGGCGCTTGCGAAGCGGTAGCCGACATTGCGCACTGTCTGGATATACTGCGGCAGCGAGGGGTCGTCCTCGATCTTCTGGCGCAGCCAGCGGATATGTACATCCAGGGTGCGCGTATCGCCAAGCCAGTCGGTATCCCAGATCTGGGCGAAGAGTTGCTCGCGGGTGAGGACTGAGCCCGCCTGCTGCATGAGCATGGAGAGTAACTCGTACTCTTTGTTCCGCAACGTCAGCTTAACATCGCCCTTATAGGCCCGGCGGGCCGCCAGATCCAGGCGGATACGCCCAATGGTCAGTTGGCTATCGGGGATCTGGGCCTGATCCCACTGCACGCGGCGCAGGATCGAGCGGATGTGGGCCAGCAGCTCCTGGAAGGCGAACGGCTTGGTCAGGTAGTCGTCCGCGCCGAGCTCCAGGCCCCGGATGCGGTCAACCTCCATGCCCAGGGCGCTGAGCATAATGATCGGCACCTGCGAGAAGCGGCGGATCTCCTGGCAGATCTGCCAGCCGTCTATGCCGGGCAGCATGACGTCGAGCAGCACCACATCGGGCCGGTCGGCGTGGGCCGTGCGCAGGCCAGCTGGCCCGTCATCCGCCACGATCACGGCGAAGCCCGCGTCCTCCAGCTGGAAGCGCATCGGGCCGGTCAGCCGCGTGTCGTCGTCGATGATCAGGACTGTCGTCATAACGTCCTGGGGCTGCGCCCCAGACCCCTTTGGGGCATAGCCCCAGATTGTGCCCAGCAGGCACATGCTGCACTGGTTCTGCTGCGGCGCGGCGTAGCCGCGCCGCAGCAGAACCAGTTTTTTGTGGGAGAGCGAAGCTCTCCCACACCCTCACTGTGCAGGGTGCGGCAGCCCTACGCGAGCCCCGAGAAGAAGTCTGTCCGAATATGTGAGCTGGGCACCTTCAGCTCGCGCAGCGTCTCCTTGAAGGAGTCTACCATACCGGGGGGGCCGGAGAGGTAGAAGATACAGCGCTGATAGTCGGGGGCCTCGGCCTGGATGAGCTGCGGGGTGATCCGGCCGACCCGGCCCTTCCAGTTCGCCGGGGCCTTGCTCTTGTCGGTCACGGTGTAGATCACCTTGATGCCCAGCTCCTCGCGGGCGCGGTCGAACACATCCTGGTAGACAATGTCGCGCGCGGTGCGGTTGCTGTAGAGCAGCGTGATCGGCCGGCGCTGGCCGGTGTCGAGCAGGTGCTTGATCATGCTGCGGAAGGGCGTGATCCCGACGCCACCGGCGATCAGGACGCAGCGCTGCGCCGTGTCGCTGGGCAGGGTGAAGTCGCCGGCGAGCTGCCCGGCCATAATCTCGCTGCTGCCCCTCATGGCCAGCATGGCCCGCTTGTAGCTGCTCGACTGCTGGTAGAACTTCACCCCGATGCGGATCTCGTCCTCGCTGGGCGCCGATGCCAGGGTGAAGTAGCGCCGGTTGCCGCGGTTGTCCGGCTCGCGGTGGCCGAGCGTCCACTCCATATACTGGCCGGGGGCGAAGGCCAGCCGTCCGGCGGGCTGGAAGACGAAGTCGTAGATGTCGGGCGCGAGCTGGATCTTCTCCTTGAGCCGCAGCACCAGGCGCGCCTTCGGGCTCACGATGTAGGCCAGGACGTTCCCGGCGATGATCGCCAGCTCGGGGGTGACGTAGAAGCTGCCCAGGTGAACCTGCGGCGCCGAGAGCAGCCCGACCAGCCCGCCGTAGATCAGCTGCCAGCCGCGCGTGGGCGGCGTGGTGAGCGGCTCGGTGATGAACACAAAGGCGAAGAAGAAGAGCGGCGCGTAGATCAGCGTCTTCCACAGGGTGGTCGCCGGGTTCTCGCCAAGGGCCAGGCTGAGCAGCAGCGTGGACGCGACCGTGGCCGCCAGAAAGGTGGCCACCATCGCCCCACGGTGGATCTTGCGCACGATCAGCAGGCCGCCCACGAGCACGAACGGCAGCAGCATCGGGTTGCCCACCCACCAGCTCGCCGACTGGTTCACCGTCAGGTAGGTGATCGCCACCGCCGCCGCCGCCGGGTTGAACAGGTGCTTGCGGTCGATCGCCAGCAGATACTTCGAGCACATCGCCAGCGCCCCCGCCCACCCCAGAAACCACAGGTCGCCGTAGCCCTCGATCGGCGTGATGATCAGGCCCAGGATCAGGGCGGTGATGTAGGTTGAGTCAGAGGCGGGGGCCACCCCAAACGACCAGGCCAGGAGCTGGTTCGTGCCCCAGCACACGGCGACCAGAAAGCCGACGCTGAACATGATCGCGAAGGGGTCGTAGGCCAGCACGCCGCCGAAGGAGAGGATGGTGGCGATGCCGATCAGGAACATGAGGTAGTAGACGACCAGCCGGTACATGGTGACCCGGTTGAGCATCCGGTCAATAAAGGCGATCATGATAGAACATACCTCCCGAATCCGCTGGTGGGTGTGGCCATGCCGCTGGCGTCGATCATATAGCCCTCGAAGTCGGCGAGGCGCTCGATGAACATGATCCCGCGCCGGCCCATGGCGAAGGCGGCGGTGGCGAAACGATCCGCCTCGTAGACGTTTGGCCCGATCACGGTTAGGCTGAGGATCTCCTCGATCGGTCGCCCCGGCGCGTGCGGGTCGTAGACGTGCTGGCCGCGGATGTAGGTGCCCGAGGTGGCGATGCCGCAGCCGCTGATCGCGAGCACCTTGACGATCTCGCGGATGTTGAAGGGGTTGCGGATGCCGACGCGCCAGGGCTGGCCCTCGGCGTTGTGCCCGGCCGCCTCGATGTCGCCGCCGGCGTCCACATAGAAGTTCGCGCAGCCGGCCGCGCGCAGGATATCGGCCGCGCTGGCGATCGCCAGGCCCTTGACGATCCCCGCCGGGTCGTAGCGGTCGCCGCGCCAGATATTGAAGTAGCCGTCGGTCTCCCGGCGGGTCTGCTCAGCCAGCGCGAAGACGGCGCGCACCTCGGCGCTGGCCGCATCAAGCGCGATCCGCCCGGCGTTGATCGCGCTGATCGCGCTGGTGTCCTTATAGGTGCTGAAGGTCTCGTCGATATGGGTGAAGTAGGCGAACACCGACGCGATCAGGCCCTCGTCGTCGGAGTCGAGCACCTCCACGGTGATCGGCATGCCCATGAGGATGCGGGTGGTTTTCATAATATCGCGTAGGGGCGCAGCGGGGGAGGTGCGGCACGCCGCACCTCCCCCGCTGCGCCCCTACGATTATGACTTGGCCGCGTCGAGGGCCGACTGGAGCGACTGGGCGAACGCCTCGCTGGTCAGGGTGGCCCCCGAGATAATGTTCACCTCGGCGCTCTGCGCCTGGATGGCCTCGCTGGTGAGGTAGGGCATCGCGTAGTCGTTGATCCGCACCGAGGTGCGGCGGTGGTTCGGGAAGCTCAGGAAGGCGACATCGGCGATCTGGCCGCTGCGGATGACGGCCTTGACCTGCACGTTGCCGTAGTAGGCGTCGGCGAGTGCCCCGGTGTACTCGCCGTCCTTATACGCCCCGCTGGCGGCCACCGGCGCGGCGGCGGGCGGCTCAGCAGTGGGGGCGGGCGGCAGCATCTGCACGGCGGCGCCC